>JAOAUO010000112.1:2357-6758 GCA_030157565.1 Legionellaceae bacterium | reverse complement strand
GTGCTGATAAACGAAGCCCCGATCAAATTTCAGCTCCCATCACTTTAGCAACGCTGTTGCACTTCACTTATGAATCGGCGGACTTCGTTCAATTCACGCTCCTGGAAATATCGTACTTGATTCGCCCGCTTTCCGTGGCCGCTGAAAAACCTGATTGAGTCTGCTTGTTGTCACCAATTGGTATTCCGTCAATGGGCCCCGCGGGGATTCGGCGGTGTGGATTTTATAAGAAAGTTGAGTTTAACGGGAATCAAAATTGAATTAAAATTAACGCAAACAGATTGATATAGGTTTCTGTTGATTTTTTTCGCTGCTTATTGTATAATTACCGCTCATTTATCGTTTTTGCAGTGTTCCACTGGCCCATCCGGCAGAGGAATAACAAAGAAAAGGAGTGGCAATGCCTAAAGTGGATGGTTTTCATCAAAGAAAAATAATTTTATCTAATACCCAGCTAAATGATATAATGGCCGAGATACCTATTCTTATCTCTGCTACTTCGGAGGAGCTGTCTCATCCAAATAATCATTTTCTCGATTTTAAACCAGAAGAACAATCCATTTCTAGTCAGCAGTTGTTGATAAAAAAAGGCAAAATATTTACCTATGTTGATAATAAACCCACAACAAAAATCACGGAATCTGCCAGCAATAGCATTAATCTTTTCGGAAAGATACGAACCTTGTCACCGATGTCTATTATGCAAAACGAAGCGTTTTTTTCTCTGGTGAAAGAAGAAACAAATAATTATTTGAATAGAGTATTAAAATTAAATAAACCAGGTCAAGACACTTCCTATTTGCATAAAACGGTAGATAGTTTATACCAGATTATTAAAAAATCTTGCCCAGCGTCAAATGAGGTGATTCATTTGGTTACCATGGAAAGAGATCTTGCTGAGCCTGAATCTGGTAAAAATAGACTAACGGCTGAATTTAGCCTATTGTTACTTCAAGAATTAAGAGAGAGAATCAAATTAAATCATGATCAGTGGACAGTGGAGTTAGATAGGGTTCTTTCTTTAAAACAGAGGACATCCCGTGCCGAATCTTATGGCATTCATCGACTTGCACAACAGGCTTTAATGCTATATCAATCACGCACTGTTGAAGAAGAAGTCAGTGTCGGTGAAAAAGTAATTATGGTCGATGATCATATCCAAGCGGGCTCAGCCATGTATTCTGCAATAGAAGAAATCAGCGATAATCGCGCTCATTTACTCAGCATGGTCTGCATATCAGCACAGAAAAATAATCTTTTTTTCAATATACAGCCAGATGTTAAAGGCTTCATTAAAAGCTTGTTATCTGATCATGCAGATGCTATTTTGGAATTAAACAGGATACTAAATAAGGTAGGATTAAGTATTGATACTTTGACAAATGTAGAAGGCATGATATTAATGTCTATTTTGTCTGACTCAAACAATTCAGAGCATCAATCCGCCTTTGAAAATATTCTTAAAAAATATGATGCATCAGAATATATTAATAATTCGATTTTTATAAACCAAAAAAATAGTTTAATCGAAGAATTTAAAAAACCAAAAGTGGAATTTAATCATTTTGAAAACGAATTAGTATTAGCAATAAAAAAAGGCAGACAGACGGTCCCATATGAGAAATCCGTTGTATTATCAGATGAGGAAGGACAAGATATTAGTAGGGAAATGAACGAACGGGAAAAGCTTCCTTGGCTATTGTTTGATTTTGATAATACACTGCATGACTTGGGTTCGACTACGTTTATTATTTTTCAAGATATTATAAAAAGTCAAACGGGCGTGGAAATACCTGTTGAACAAATTAAAAAAACCCGCGCTGAATTGAAAAGTAGAGGCGCATATGCATATCAACGGATGTTGTTAGATTTCATAAAAGATCATGATTCTAACATCCAAATGACTATCGAAGAGATATCTAATCTGTATCAAGAGCAGAAGAGTCGGGAATTATTTAAGCCCAAAATGACGCGTGGCGATTTTTTGTTTTTAAGACAGCAATACCGGATTGGCATCATCACGGATGGTTCTACTTTTGAGTTAAATCTTCGAAAAATTGAAGCATATTATGGATTTGGTGTTGATGGTTATATTCATCATACACCCCATTCATTAAAAAAACCCAGTCAGGATATGTATCGTAAATTTTGTAACATGTACAATGTAGAAGCGAAACCCATTGCATATGTTGGTGACGACGATAATTTAGACGGTCAAATGGCAAGAAATGCAAATCTGCATTTTATTAAATGCAATCCATTGCAACCCACTATTCATATGACAGACCTTCTAGCGGAGTTAACTGCGCTTCAGAAACCAAAAGCCGCTCCGAAAAAAACGATTCCCTTCTTCATAAAGGGTTGGATTTCGCCACCCGTCAGTGCTTCTGGCGAAACGATGACTGAGGCCGCCGATTCAAAAGATGAATGCAAAACTGTGATTTTCAGGTGATGCGTCTTAAACATTAAGATCCAGCTTTGAATCATTCCAAGCCTCCTCAAGTCGTGGCATATTGGATGAAGCTACTTACGCGTCAGCGCTACATTGAGTCGTTGATGCACACATATTGGAGTTTGGACAAAACGACATGCAAAAACACGCATGTCATTTCGTCCAAATATAATCAGCGCCTGAATCTTCAGAGCGCTCCGTGTATTTAATCGAGGGTTTGCGTCATTCTGCTTTTTATCGCAAACCCTCGATTAAATACATCAAGCGTTCTCCATGCCCATGAACCCATTACATGGACAAAAGGACATGCGTCTTTTTGCATGTTCTCTTGTCCAATATCCAAACACATAGGAGTGATGATGTTAGTGACGTTTCATTGCAAGGGGCACCAAAATATCACATTCTTTGGTGAGGTGGCACTAAAGCTATTGCATTTGATGGGTCATAGTGGTGCCGTACCTAGTGCTATCTTAGCCGCGGATGTGCCTGCCGCATTGGTGTCTCTGCAACAGGCTTTTGTCTCAGGTGAAAGGCCTGTTGTAACGAATAGGGATGATGGTGAACCCACCGTGGGGCTAGCGCATCGTGCTATTCCTTTGATTGCGCTGTTACAAGATGCTGTGAAAAACCAATCGAATGTGATGTGGGATTAGAGCTTTGGACAATCGACATGCAAAAACACGCCTGTCGATTGTCCAAATAATAGAGCTCTTGAGCTAACTCAACAAATTGATTATTCAATCGTCAATACAATAAAAAAAAAGAACATGTTGCTACAAAACCCATAATGACTATAATTAATCTATAATGACATCCACGGAGATACGACAATGACAATAATCAATAACACCTCGAGATTTTTCTCTTCGACCAGTAGTCATCTTAAAATAGATGTGTTGAAAAAAAACATTGCTGCTGGTAATGGTTCTTATTATATTAGTTGCTTGTGGGATCCAAGCGTGGCGAATCTATTTATCGATCTAGATAATAAAAAATTAGCTCGAACGCTTTCCGGGCGATATACGCACTTGGGGGGAGCAGATCAATACGCAAAGGGTTGGAGCCCGGTAGCTCAAGAATCGATCTTTTTATACCCACTTTTGGATAAGATCAAGAGCTTTACATTTGAGGAACAATCCATACTGTTTGATACAACAGGTTTTTGTGAGCATGGAGGGGTTTGGTTTACAGGTAGAATCAGTACGCTTCTTGATCCGACGAATCCTTTTAACCAAAGCGAGATCGGCATTATTGGTATGCTCCATATATTGGAGTGCAAAGAGAAAGATTTTGAGTCTAGACATGAACACAAAGCAAAAAATTCTGTTAATCAATTACGCACGGCATTAAGAGAAGCATTCGATGAATATTGGCAAAAAGCGAGTGCCTTGGTGTTGGACAAAAAAGTATCAGAAGAGGAAATAAATTCACTTTTAACGCATTTTCGTGAACAGTGGGAAACCGCTATCAACGACGCTAAGCCTGAGTTAATACAATATCGAGGAATGGGTAATATTTTGTTGAATATATTAGCCAATGTAGTCTCTTTGGGTGCGCTAATCGTCTATACAGGTTATCAGTCCGGCGGAAAAAATTTATTATCTCCATTGTTAAGGAGCGATACGGAGAATATATTAAAAACGTTAGAAATCTGTAGCAAAGGTTTTTCGGCTCAAGTGTTCTCCGCTGGACCAGATCTTAACAGTGCTTTAGCCTACCCTGTCATTATTTCTTCATCTAACGTTTCACCCAAGAACACCGTAAAGGGCAATGCGCTCTAAATACGGATGAGCTCGTTATATTTGGAGGTTAAGACATGCGTGTTTTTGCATGTCTTAACCTCCAAACTCATTCACAACGATCGTAACAATTCCATGGCCGCAATTTGCTCCGCTTTTCGGCGTGTCTCGGCTTGGCCTTTCGTTGTTTTTTTGAGGCTGGGTACGCTG
>JAOAUO010000112.1:0-2347 GCA_030157565.1 Legionellaceae bacterium | reverse complement strand
GCACGTGACGTAAAACAGTTGATCATGCTCATCGCCGGTGACTTTGGTCAGCGTGTACTCAGGAAGCGGCATTTTTTTTGACTGCAAGTACTCTTGCAACTGCGTTTTCCCGTCTTTTAGAGTATTGTTGAGTTCCGGATTATCTAGTCGCGTACGATATAAATGCAGAATGACCTGTTGAGCCGCGTCAAAACCGCCGTCAAAAAACACGGCCGCAAAAATAGCCTCTAATGCATCGGCCAATATGGACGCGCGTCGAAATCCACCGCTTTTCAATTCTCCTTGCCCTAAATACAAGCAATCGCCAAGCTCTAATTCCAGGGCTATGTTGGCGAGCATTTCCCCTTTCACGAGGGACGCACGCAAGCGGCTGAGCTGTCCTTCATTTTGATGGGGATATTGTTTGAAAATGGCGTACGAAATGACCGCGCCCAAAATAGAGTCACCTAGAAACTCAAATCGTTCGTTGTTGTCGCTGCCGGCACTGCAATGGGTTAAGGCTTGTTTTAGATAAGCGGGGGTTTGGAATTCATAATCCAATCGTCTGCATAAGCGTTCTATGTTTTTTTTCAGCATGTTGATCTTCGGCCTTAGTTATCGTTTCGCCAGTGGATTGGTCTGTCGTCCCCGCGAAGGCGGGGATAAATCTCGGAACCAAACTGGGAGCCACGGCAGCAATGGATCCCCGCCTTCGCGGGGACGACAGGCTGGCCCATTTAATGAATCAATCGGCCGATTCGACTCCAACGGGGCATGTAGGTTTTCCCATTCCAGCTCATCCAAACCAGGGAGGCTTTGCCGCGCAAATAGTCATCGGACACAAAGCCCCAGAAGCGGCTGTCTGCACTGTCATCACGATTGTCACCCATCATGAAATAATGCCCTTCGGGCACGGTGACGGAGACGTCAACGGCCGCGACATCGGGACGTACGTAAATGTCATGTTCGATGCCATTTAAGTTTTCCCGATATTTAGCGACCGTGTTGCCTGAACTTTCATCGGTCGTGTATTCCAGGAACGTTTGTTTCATGACGTGCCCGTTGATGGTTAATATTTTATTATGATAGCTGATTTTATCGCCAGGAACGCCAATCACACGTTTGATGTAGTCAAACGATGGATCGGGCGGCCAACGAAATACAGCAATGTCACCTGTTTTGGGGTGGGCAATGGAGATTATTTTTTTCTCCCAAACGGGCAAACGAAACCCATATGCAAATTTATTGACGGCTACAAAATCGCCGACTAGCAGAGTGGGTTCTAAGGAGCCGGATGGAATGCGAAAGGGTTCCACTAAAAACGATCGAAGCAATAGCACAATGAAAAACACCGGGAAAAAAGAGCGCGAGTATTCAATGATGCGCGCCGGTTTTTGTGTGGGCGTGCGCTTTTTTTGCCAGAGCAAAATATCCAGTAAATAAACGAAACCACTGATGCAGGAGAGAACCAGTAACCAAAACGCAAAATTCATTATGTACCACCTTTTTTTGTTATTTTTTCCTATCCGTTTGAAAAACGGCCATAAACGCTTCTTGTGGGATTTCAACATGGCCCACTTGTTTCATGCGCTTCTTCCCTGCTTTTTGCTTTTCTAATAACTTGCGTTTGCGAGACACATCACCACCATAACATTTTGCAATCACGTTTTTACGCAATGCTTTAACGGTTTGTCGAGCAATGATATGGCCCCCGAGTGCGGCTTGAATGGCCACATCAAACATTTGGCGCGGGATGAGTTCACGCATTTTATCGGTGAGCATTTTCCCTCGATTTTGAGCCGCACTCCGATGCACAATCAAGGCTAAGGCATCAACACGTTCGGTGTTGATGAGAACATCCATTTTAACCAAGTCCGCTTCTTCAAACCGTAAAAAATTGTAATCAAGGGATGCGTATCCTCGACTGACGGACTTGAGTCGGTCAAAAAAATCAGACACCACTTCGTTCATAGGAATATCATAGGTGACCGACACCTGTCGACCACTGTATGTGATGCTGACTTGGGTGCCGCGTCGCTCGATACAAAGGGTGATGATGGAGCCTAAATAATCTTGCGGTACCAGTATATTGGCACGCACAATCGGTTCAAACATTTGTTTGATTTGTTGAGGCGGCGGGAGGCGTGAGGGGTTATCAATCAGCACGGTTTCGCCTTTGGTGTTGATGATTTGGTAAATCACCGTTGGAGCGGTTGAAATCAATTCCAAGTTGTATTCACGTTCCAAGCGTTCTTGCACAATTTCCATGTGCAACATGCCTAGAAATCCACAACGAAAACCAAAGCCCAAGGCTTCCGATGATTCAGGCTCATAAAATAGCGATGCATCATTTAAGCTCAGCTTAGCC
>JAOAUO010000111.1 GCA_030157565.1 Legionellaceae bacterium | reverse complement strand
GAATTTTAATGAATTTTAGCTATGAGGCAAGGTTCTGTGCGTAAGGTGAGTTATTAAACGATGTAATGGGCCCAAATTCCCACGCCATTTTTTTTACATACATGCGTTCAAACCAATTCAATATTTGAGATTTATCCTGTTCTTGCAAATCACAAGCCAATAAATCATAAGCCCAAATCATGCCATCCAGCCGTGTTTCATCGATTGGATGACCGGTTGGGTTATTGATAGTCGCCCAACCGGTCAAAATATCACGAGCCTGATGGAGGTAGCTTCTATTGCCCGTCAACCGATAGGTTAATGCCAAAATGGCGGCTTTATCTCCATCTTCCAAGGCTTCTCTGGATGCCATGAGAACGGGATCGCTTATTTTGGTGCGCCCTGCACTGCTTAATCGTGGAACCGGGCACGCAGGTTCGAATAAAAATTTATCGGACCAGGTTTGCAATGTGGTTTTAATTTCGTTAGATTTTGGAATGGACTGATTTAATAATTGACTGGTAGAGGGCCATAATAAAGGATGGCACCTATCGCTTCCCGCGTTGGCATGCCCCAAGGGAGAAAAAAATACACCGTATATCAATAGCGCTTGAAGCGTCACACATTTCACAAATACCATCCTTTAACGCTATTTCCCTCAATGATTTGGAGAATCGATATGCGTTTTTTTGCATATCGATTCTCCAAACGTCTACCAACAAAGGCCCTCATACTCTTTCAATTCAGGCAGTGTGTCGCTTATACGCACTAAATCAATAATCACTTGATCATCACGCGCATCATGAAGAACACACTCAAACTCACGCGCATTGTTACCAATAATAATGGTTTGGCAATTGGCTAATAGCTCCTCAATGCTCTCAACCATTAACTCCGATATATGAGGAATATGGTTTAAAATGTAATCGCGATTGGCGCCAAATAACTTGGCTTCTGAAATGTTTTTGTCATACAACGTCAGTTCATACCCTTTGCCAATGAGGCGCTCAATGAGTTCTACAATAGGGCTTTCACGCAAATCATCTGTATTGGCTTTAAACCCAAATCCAAGCACACCCACGCTTTTATTGCCTTGCTCAACCACCATGTTAAAAGCCGCATCAATTTGCAATTTATTACTGGGCAGTACGGCACTAATAATGGGCAAATGAAGGCTTAAACCTTGACTCTCATATAAAAAAGCACGCAAGTCTTTGGGCAAACAAGAACCACCAAATGCAAAACCGGGCTTCAAATAATAGGAAGATAGATTTAGTTTGGTGTCCTGACAAAACACATCCATAACCCGATGGCTATCGATATTCAGTGATTTACACACATTGCCTATTTCATTCGCATACCCAACTTTGAGTGCATGCCAAATATTGTCTGTGTATTTGAGTATTTCGGCTTCTTCAATATCAAGAAATATGGTTGGCATTTGAGTGCAGGCTTGATTTAACTCACTCATCAAATCACGGACACGTTGTTCCGTTGTTCCAACGACATTTTTAGGGGGATTATAAAAATCGTAAACGGCGGTGCTTTCTTTCATAAACTCAGGATTAATACAAACACTGAAATCTTTTCCAGCACGTTTGTCTGAGAAATGTTCTAAGATAGGGATCACTACTTTTCGTATTGAACCCGGAAACATCGTGCTACGACACACAATGGTATGATGTTCATTTTTGTCTTTTAAAACATGGCCGATGTCTTCACAGATGCGTTTTACATATTGCAAATCTAAACTGCTATTTTTTTTACTAGGCGTTCCAACGCACACAAATGAAAGATTGCTATTTAATATAGCATCCGCCACATCAGTGGTCGCACGCAAGTGGCCATTGGCTACAACCTTTTCTGTTAGATCCTTTAAATCAGGCTCAATGATCAATGGTTTTCCAGCATTAATCATATCCACTTTCAATCGATTTGAATCGACGCCAATGACATAATAACCTTTATTTGCTAAACAGACTGCAGAGACGGACCCCACATAGCCTAAACCAAAAATACTAATCCTCATGTTCCATTCTCCCTCAAACATCATTAAACCAAACGGTAAAATGGGTTTCCATTTAGGTTGGACTGCGTTCCATTTTTCCATGTGTTGATTTGGCTATTTGTTTTTATATCCGTTACTACGCACTAACCTACTGAATTAGTATAGAAATTCTATATCTAAAATCATATAGGTACTTTCCTTGTAAAAAAAAGGAAAGTACCCTCGTCCGTTGGATTTTTTTTACTGAAGCCGTACTTAAATAAATTTTCTTGAAAAATAAACAACGACTGGCATGCCAGAAAATGCGTGTTTGTTAAATTCAATTTGGTCTATTGTATTAATAGATATCGATACCATAGCGGATCTATCCATTTGAAAGTCACGCCATCTATATTGGGCTTTCACTTCGTCAATAAACCCATCCGTGCGATTAATTTCAGTGATGCGGCCTTGATATGTTTTACCGGATGAAGGAATGTAAATTTTAACGATTCTGGACTTGCCAATGTGGATCACTTCATTTTGCGTTAACCAGGCAACAATTTTTTTATTTTCACTGGTTTTCTCTACGAAAATAATAGGTGATTTATTGTCAGCCGTATTGCCTGCTGATTTTAATATTTGTGTCACCTTGCCATCAAATGGAGCCATCAACGTTAACCGGCTGATTAACGTCTCATATACACGGACTCGCCTTTGATTCAATGCAACTTTTTTTTGAGCCGACATTAATTCAGCTTCTAAATCATGCGTGATCCCTTCGGTTTTCGTGCCGGTAAAATACATCCCTTTGTTAACCGCATTCAAAGCATGCTTTTCTACATTTGTCTCTGCCAGTGCATGGTTCAATTGCTCTTGGGCGCTTTCATAAGTGGCTTGTTTTTCTTCCATCAGTGAATGACTGATGTAATTCAGTTTATGGAGCGCTTTAAAACGCTCCAGTGTTTTTTGCGCCACAATGACATTCTTCTTAGAAACCCCCACCATTGATCGCGCCGAAACGACACGATTGCGCCCGATTTTTTTATATATGCTCAATCGTTGTGACTCATTGGCCATTAGTGTTTGGTAATAGTCAATGTCTAATTTAGATTCTTCCATTTTAACACGGGCTAACTGAAGTTTTATTTCAAGAAAAATATTTTCGATTTTAAATAACGGGTCGCCTTTTTTTACCTGCTCACCTGAGGCCACAAAAACATCCGATACATATCCACCCACAGGAGACATGATGGGTTCAATAATAGCGCTGACAACAGCTGTTTCAACTTTCAAATGCAAGAAATAAGTATTGAACATCACAAAAAGGGATGAAAATAAAATAAGTCCTGATACCACATAAAATAATCGAGCAAAATTCTGACTGTTCATTAAACCTAAAACACGTGAAGGCTCTTCACTTCCATCTGCCGTATGGCTTTCTTTTAACGAGTTAAAACCATCGTTTTTTTCTTTATCAACAGTCACTCGGTGCAAATCTACGTTTTTCAAAAAAACATTCCTTCATTTACTCGGTTTATACCATTTTTTGAATTTGGACGAAATGACATGCGAAAACACGCTTGTCATTTCGTCCAATTAAATTATGCTGTTAAACCAATGGGTAATTTGATATGGATTTCTTCAGATCCTGAACCAACAGTGCTTCCGTTCAATGCATTAACCATCAAATAGCTAATTGAGAATGGATCAAATCCCATGCTGCTCTTGTAGTAACATGTAACTGCACCGTTTGTTGGATTGTATGAAACGCCATTATTTCCGTAGCCATTCGTGACTAAATCGGTGGGAATGTTAGCGCCAGGCACAGTAGGTCCTTGAAACAGTGGTTGTGTTGGAGCATCACCATTTACTTTTTCAATTCCGTGACCTGCAATATAGGTACCATAATTTGTTACGTTTTCAGCTCCCTTTGAAGCAATATCAGGACAATCCATGGTGACTTTAACACTATGGCCTTTTGCTAACGCAACGGATGAGCCTAACCCTGCAATAACCGCAACAGAAACCAATTTAAACATCAACTTTCTCACAATACATCTCCATATTTATTATACAAGCCCAATGTGAACGTTGCTGGGTAAATATAATCAAAAAAAACCATAATAAAAACTGAGGTTTTCATTTTAAATTCAATGTAAATACGGATTTTTTTTTACATTTTAAAAACACAATATATAAAAAATAAACGGCATTTATTGAACTAAACTCAGTCTGGGTATCTTAAAATAAGACTTGCATTTAACCCACCAAATGCAAACGAATTGGTAAGTGCGCATTCAATCTCAAACGGGGTTGTTTTAGTATAAATAGGGATATCACAATCTGTATCGGCACCTAAAAAATTCAATGTTGGCGGTATTTTCTGATGTTTAATAGCCAATGTGGTTGCAATGGTTTCTATAGCCCCTGCAGCGCCAAGCAAATGTCCATGTGCACCTTTGGTAGAACTGATGGCTAGCCGCTCGGTATGATCACAGAACACCGCCTTGATTGATTCGGCTTCTGTTTTGTCATTTAACAGGGTCCCTGTTCCGTGTGCATTTACATATTGTATGTTCGTAAACGGTGTTTTTGCATCATGTAAAGCCGCTTGAATCGCTCGTTGCTGCCCTTTTGAGCAGGGACTGATCAGATGGTTTGCATCAGAAGACATTCCAAAACCGATGATTTCAGCATGAATGTGTGCACCACGTGCTCTGGCCGCTATCAATGACTCCAAAACCAATATGCCCGCCCCTTCGCCTAAAATCATCCCACGTCTACCCATGGAAAAGGGCCTGCATGTTTCTTGATCAATGACGCGCATTCCTTCCCAAGCTTTCAGCTGGCCTAAACTGAAAGGCGCCTCACAGCCCCCCGTAATGGCCTGTTGCACCAAACCATGTCGAACAAGCCAAAAAGCTTGCCCTATTGCGTGCGTTGAAGATGCGCAAGCCGTGGAAACATTATACGTGGGCCCTGTAATCCTAAATTCATGTGCTATATGGCTTGCCGCCGCGTTGGCCATGGCGTTCGGAATAACAAATGGATTCGAACGTTGTTTTTTTTCATGATAAAGACTAAAAAATGCATGGTCTTCCGTTGTTTTCCCGCCCATGGCCGAACCCGTCACGACGGCGGTTTGTTCATTCTGCAACAGGGATAAAGGAATGTTTGAATCCAATATCGCCTCACGTGCTGCAATCAATCCAAATTGTGAAAACGTATCCAAAAAATCGAGCCGTTTAGGCTCGAAGTAAACCTGACTATCATACTGTTTAACTTCGGCACCGTTTTTAAAGCGGAGTAGATGCGTATCCACTCCGGTAATCGGTGAAATGGCTGACTGCTCCGCACAGAGTGCGTTCCAAAATTGATGCCTATTTTTTCCCAATCCGCAAAAAACACCCATTCCAGTAATGACGACTCGATGGTTCATGTTTCACAAGGAACCGACAGATTCAACAATGCCTCTATACCACAAACGACATCATCAATACGCTTGTATTCCTTTGCCTCATCCGGCAGCGTGATATCAAATTCTTCTTCCAAGGCAAAAACCAATGTAATGGCATCAAAAGAGTCCATGCCTAATGCTTCAAAATCGGTGTCCGTCGGAATATCCGCCACAGCGATCCGTTGCACACGAGCAATCACTTCTAAAACACGTTGCTTTACTTCAGGATTCATCGTTTATTCCCTTATCTGATTCTATAGGCCATTAGTGTGAACGGTTGTCCCATTTTTTGATTGTAAAGTGTCAGTTCAATGGTATGCATCCCTTTTAAATACACATGATTGACTTCCGAAGCCGATTCTTGTGTTGTGCAACAGCATTCATCCATGGGTTTTAAACAACAAGGTAACCTTCCGTCAATTTTCAGTTCGGCAGCATTGGCAGAAGCGATATTAAACCGCCAGATCCCTTCATTAAAATAACCTTTTCCTTTCCAATGAAATCGCAATGGAATATCACCAAATGCGGCATTGTTTGGCGATTGAATGGTTGGCGTATTATTGCATTGCTCATCCATATTTTCTTGCATAAATGATTGAGTCACACAAATCCATATAGGTCTTGCAGCACTTCCTAAGTGGCTTATCACGTCCACTTCATGAATGCATTGTTCTACCATTCCCAACTGAACTTGAAAGCCATTCTTAAACGCTTTTTCCAACCTCAGTAACAAAGGCGAATCATCCGGGATCCACGCTGTTTGAGTAACCGGTTGAAAGGCTCCATTCTCTGAAATATCGCCCTCAGGCGTTTGAGCGGGTGCTGTGGTATAAACCACACGAACGTGGGACAATGCCAACGCATTTTTTTCGTCGTAACTTTCATACCGCTGCCCTAGACGCTCAATAAATGCATAACAATAATTGAGAGACTGTTCGGGGACCGTAATCCATTCACACGATTCAATAAATGCCGACTGATTGCTTGAAAATGTGGGTTGATTAAAAGATAAATCAGATCCGGATGAAGACGGATTGCGGTGATTTTCTGCTGTTAATATGACCACTGGTCTGCGATTTTTATAGGCTGTTTGCAATAAGTTCAACATGGCATGCATCGTCAAACGTTCGCTGCGCTGCAAATCCAACTGCAAACCCACCAGTGTTCCATCATCTTTTAATAACGTAATACCTGCAATATCAGGAGCATCCAAATAGGGATATAAGCCTGAAAGAGGTCCTAGTTCCGTAATGGAAATACCAATCACTGTACCCTGAACTTGACTGCCGGGCGCACGCCCCATAATGGATGGTCGAGGATGAACCATGACCTCTGATATTAAAAGACCTTGATCAGGCTCCGTTTCATAATCAATCTCCACTGGCAACACACGCGTCAGCGCATCACGCAATAGACTGAGTTGCCCAAGTCTTTTGTGCGCCATGGTAATATCACCATCCAAATCTTTAATAAAGAGGGTTTGTGTTGTATTGCCTGCGTGCACTGCTTGAATAACGACCTCAACCCATCCATCGTCTCGAATTTGCAATGTATTCACCAATCCTCTAAACGTAGCCATGTATTTCTCCTTTTTTATTTATTTCCACCGGCTGAATCGAAAAACCATATGGTCGTTTCAAGCGTATGTCCTTTTTGTAAAAGGGTGTTTGTTGTCACAGTAAAATCACCTTTAACTACAATTCCCGCCGCAAATATATCTGCCGTTGTAACGGACAGTGTTAATGTTCCAACGCCTGAAAAATTACTAGGTAAAACAAATGGCGTTGATTGGACGCCTGAAATCAATGCTGCAATTTGTGATGGATCAAGATGAGAACAACAAGCATCACTAGACGTAAAATCACCGGCCTGAGCGGTGAAAATCACGTTACCATCTGGATTCATTTGTGGCGTAAGAAATATGGGGCCTGAAAACGTGAGATTGGGATCCGGCCAGCAGTCAATGTGCACATCAAAATCGCCAGTCGCCCAGAGGTGTCCTTTTGCCTGACCATGCTCACCCGGATCGGACAAAACAACATTTAAATGATTTAAGGTAATGTCATAACCATCCACGTGTCTATCACCTAAATTCGTGGTGGTGATGGGCCCAATGAGACGCATGGCTTCAGCTACAGAAATAGCCATGGAAAATCCTGTTGGTTCGGCAAAAAAATCCAGCGCATCACAAGGGGTTCCATCAGAAAGAGCGACGAGTTGTAAAGCCAATGCTTGTTGACTCACGGTCGTTGGAACAAACGTTGTTAAGTCAATATTGGATGGATCGGTGGATGGTTGCGGTGTAAAGACGGGAATTAACAAGTTGCTTGCAAACGTCACTAAACGATCTGTAATGAGATTCTGTACTTGACTGCTATTAGGAAAATTTTGTTGTTGAACAGGAAACCCCTGAAACTTGACTGCAATATTTTGAGCTAAAATAGATTTTGCGAACACATCATAAATACTGGAACTGGTAAACACAACGGCCACGTCTGCGGACGTCACATGACCCGTCAGTAGTTTGATATACCCATCGCCATGTTCTACATCAATTGAAACCGTGATGGTCATATCGGTGTTCATGTAAAAAGGTGTAGACAAACCCTGCACTTTAAAATGACCCGGCATCACAAGAATCACATGATTTTGATCCGGCACTTGGGCTGTGATCATCCCGCGGAAACCAGGAGTTCCCATCACATCGTCATAAATATCAGTCGTGACCAACACTGTGGCATCCGGTCCTGGGGGCCAAGGGACATTTGTTTTGACATCATGGCCAATCGATGGATCGGCCGCATATTGTGCATCGATGCGTTCTTTGACCAATTCCGGCGTTAATAGTATCTCGCCGCCCGCAACCACTAAATTCAAGCTGCTCGCCGTGACCGATGGGAATTGCATGAGCAATTTAGGGGGCGAACTGGTGTCTTTAAAAAAAACACCCGGAAGATCAAAATTAAGGAGATAAGTGATTTTATCCAGCGTTGGTAACGCATTGATTTTAACTTCAAGGTCCATCTGCAAATGAATGCTTAAGCCCAAATCAATCGAGGTCAGTGTTAATGTGGATGGATGAGTGGCCGTGTTTGCCGGTTTTATCGTGACAGACGCCGTATAGCCATCAACCGGTACATCATCCCAATGTTGAGAAATTTTAACGCCCGCAGCGTCCGATTCAGCCAAGGCCGCTTGCAGCGTTTCAGTCAGTGTTGCGACCGGTAACTCCAAAATATATTTAAAACAAGAGGTCAGTGACACGCAATATCTCCTTTTAAATTTTAAAACGTATTGCATTAACCCAATGAAGAATTTTTTCGCCTGCTTTATATTGTTCATAGATACTACGAGGATAAAATATCAACGCGCCCTTTGAGTAGCGTTCATATTCAGCCATTTTAGTCAGCAGAGGGTGCTCATCTTTATAAGAACGTAATTGGTTAATTGACAATTTTTTGACACTGTTCAGATCATCTGGCAATGGCGTTATTTTCAGAATATGAAACACTAGTGCGGCACGATGTTCATTCGTTAAGGGGAGTGCATAATGGAGATTGAGTGCGTCGAGTTCTTTTTTTAATTCGACCGCCAAAGCATCACGGCGTTTAACCAATGCGGGTGGAAACCGCAGGGTATCTATAATATGCGTTTTTACGTCTTTACTGATTTCAACACCTAAATCCTCAAGAACTAAAATAGGATTAATCAACACCAATTTCGCAAGATCCGGGTTTGCATTCAAACGCTGGCTTATGACTCGCATGTGTTTACGCAAATCACGCTCTACGTTCACGACAAGAGAGCCTTCCATTGGCGATTGTTTTTTCATTTTTCTTCATCCTTGAACATTGGACAAAAGAACATGAAAAAAGACTCATGTCCTTCTGTCCATGATAATGG
>JAOAUO010000110.1:40326-42939 GCA_030157565.1 Legionellaceae bacterium | reverse complement strand
GCCTGAGCTTATTAATGCGACCACGTCTTGCGGTCATATACCATTACAATACTTACTTCAAAACAAGCGCGATACCTCGGTTGAAGAGGTTGATCAATTGCTTCAATTAGGCAGTAATTTAAATTGTATGGACGATGGCGAAAAAACATTATTGCATACAGCTTGCGCCTCCGGGAATTTAGATGTTGCCAAGTATTTAGCTGATCGGCAATTAGATTTAACCGCCAAAACGACCAATGGCTCTTCTATGTGGCATTTAGTCATATCTGATGCTTATCGTGTGAATGACGTTCAAGAACAAAATACAGCGATCCTAGAATGGTTGTATGAGCAAGAGCTTGATATCAATCAAAAAAATAATGAAGGTAAAACAGCATTACACCTGGCCGCAGAACGTAATAATCTATTTATGATGGAATGGTTGATGCAACATAATGCCGACTCCACGATACAAGATAAAAAAGAGCAAACAGCATTACAGATTGTTATGGAGAATGGATTTAATCCACCTGTTACCGCTTTGTTGCAGCTTCAAATTTCAGATTCGCTAGAGAAATTAAAGGTTAAATCAGCATCTCTGAAAGAAAGAGGAGAAACGAAGGCCTTTGAGGCAGCAAATACATTACACGAGCAACTATCAAACAGTTTTCAAACGTATATGGGTGCACCTGTAAAAAATAAAGCAGTATTTGAAACGCTGAAGGGTGAGTTCGATAATGCCATTGCTATAGCAAGACCTGAGTTAGAAAAACATCGCTCATGGTGGAATGATTTTACGGCCAACTTGACCATGCACATTGCTTTATTAGTTTGTACTCTGGGAGTTGGGAACGTTGTAGCTTTGTCTTACAATTATTATCAGTCGGGCGGTCAGTCGATGTTCTTCAAAATGACAACAGACTCAGATAAGCACGTCAAAAATATTGAAGAGGTTGTAGAGCAGTTGGAGCAAAACTTATCTCAGTGATGCTTTTCACAACGCAAATAAAATATAGCTCTATTAAGGGCTATATTTTTTGTCTACATTGCGTCCACATGAAATTTTCAGGGTTCTTGAAAATTAACGTAAGTTATTGATTTTATTGGTGGGCCCACAAGGACTTGAACCTTGGACCAACGGATTATGAGTCCGCTGCTCTAACCAACTGAGCTATAGGCCCCTGAATTCGATATTGTAATCCCTACGGACGTTGAACACCATCTTTTTTTACGGTTTTATTCGGCTTTTTAATCACGCCCTGGTATTTCATCCTGAACGCAGTGAAGGCGATCCAATAGACTCGATTTGAGCCCTATTCAGGAGATCCTTCACTGCGTTCAGGATGACGTAGTAGGCTCCGTTTGATTGAATTGCGTTTGGCAAAATAAATTAAGTGAAGACTTCCTCAAGGTTAACAATGCTACAAAAGCAATGAACGCGATACCGATTAAATACCATGCAGGAGCATAGACATCATGCGTGCTCGCGACCAACGCAATGGCAATCAGGGGCGCGGTCCCGCCAAAAAAGGCCAAGGCAATATTATAACTAATGGAGATTCCCATGTTACGATGATAGGTATCAAACAACTCTGCCAGCGTGGTTGGAATAACGCCCGTCAAAGCACCTGCAGACAACGCAAACAACACCTCCCCTACCAATGCCAAGTAAATATCATGTTGCGTCAGCAACCAGAATATAGGGTAAATCAACACCGTTAAACTGACGATTCCCGACGCCAATACCACGTGTCGTCCAACGTAATCTGATGCGCGCCCCATCAAAATGGTCATGCTCACTTGCAGAGTAATGGCAATCGTATTGACCAGCATCACGGGCCTTAACGCCAATCCTTGCGTTTCAACTAAAAAGGTATTGAAGTACGCTATCAGGAAATAGTTGGCAATGGCCATGATCGAGGTCAAAAAAATACCGACACATAAGGTGCGGTAATTCAAACTTGAAATATGACCCAAGACGGACACGGATTGACGCCCTCTGTTCACGTGTGCTTGAGCCTGTTCATACACGGCCGGTTCAATCGAACGCAACCGCACAACCAATCCCAAGACCCCAATGAGTCCACCCAGTATAAACGGCACACGCCATCCCCAGGCCGAAAGCTGCGTATCACTAACCCAGCCTGTGATGAGGGTTGCGAAGATGGCACTTAAGACCATTCCAAATAGTGCGCCGGCCATTGCAAGGCTGCCGGCCATTCCACGTCGATTCAAATCAGCGTGCTCAATCAAGAAAACAGTGGCCGTTGTGAGCTCTCCGCTAACCGCTAACCCTTGAACCATGCGCAATCCAATTAACAGCAGCGGAGCCAATACGCCTATGGCGTGATAATTAGGTAATATACCCATTAAAAACGTTGGAAAAGACATCATGATCATGGAGAGTACTAACGCCTTTTTACGTCCAGCATGATCACCAATGTACCCAAATAAGATAGCCCCTAATGGTCGAACTAAAAATCCAATCGCAAAGACACCAAAGGTGGCTAAAATAGATAAGAATGGATCTTTGTTTGGGAAAAATTGGGTCGCAATGATTGGCACAAAAAATGCATAAATAGTAAAATCATACCATTCCAATGCATTACCGAATATTCCAGCTATAATTGTTTT
>JAOAUO010000110.1:0-40316 GCA_030157565.1 Legionellaceae bacterium | reverse complement strand
TCCAATGCATTGCCAATCGCTCCAGCCAAAACGACCTTTTTCTGTTTTCCAATCACAGTTACTCCTACACATCCAAATGCGGTCTTGAATATTTACATGAGGTTGGATGCCTCGTCAACCTTGACAGCAAGCAGGCCGTCCGTTTACGATTCATGCATTCTATATTTTGGAACCAACCATGACCATTCAGCGTATTCGCGCCTTGGTGAGCCACGACTTTGATGCCGTAAATGCATTGATCATTGATAAAATTAAATCTCAAGGCGGTTTAATTGATGATCTAGCCAATCACATCGTGCAAAGCGGCGGAAAACGTTTGCGCCCCTTGATTGTTTTGCTGGCCAGTCGTGCCTGTCATTACACCGGTAATCACCATGTTTCACTGGCGGCCATGATTGAATTTTTTCATACAGCAACGCTATTGCATGATGACGTCATTGATGAGTCAACCCTTCGTCGCGGACGAGAGACCGCCAACACCATTTGGGGAAGCAAAGCCAGCATTTTAGTCGGTGATTATTTATTCACTCAATACATGCAACTCATGATAGATGTGGGCGATTTGAAGATCATGCAATTATTGACTGACATGGCCGATCAAATCGGGTGCGGAGAGTTAAAGCAACTATCAAACCGCCACAACTACGCCCTCACGCTGAACGATTATTTTGATGTCATTCGCTCAAAAACCTCGTTGCTCTTTGCATCCTCCGCTCGCTTAGGTGCTTTGATTAGCCATGCAGATGCCGCAGTAAACGAGGGGTTATATGATTATGGATTGCATTTAGGCAATGCATTTCAATTGATTGATGACGCACTCGATTATTGTTCAGATGCAAAAACATTAGGGAAAAACGTAGGCGATGACTTGGCTGATGGAAAAGCAACCCTTCCCCTGCTCCATGTTTTAAAGCACGGAACCATTGATCAACAAACCATGGTTAAACACAGTTTAGAACAAGGCACATTGCAATATTTACCTGAAATCATGGATGCTATTTCTGAAACGCATGCGATTGAGTTCACGCATGGTGTTGCTGAAGACGAAGTCAATTTAGCAATAGATGCATTAGGCGTACTGCCTGATTCAGTGTACAAAGAAGCATTGGCTGAACTGGCACGATTTTCGGTGAAACGGGATCATTAATGATCTCGATCCTAGCCATTCACCGTCAATGGAATCACACCTGCCCGTTGTTTGGATGGCTTCGGGTTTTCAGCATCAAAATAAGTATATTCCCATGCGTCTTGTCGAAGAACCAATTCGCGCAACAGTTTATTATTCAACTCATGGCCCGACTTATACCCTTCAAAAGCACCAATTAAACTGGACCCGAGTAAATACAAGTCTCCAATCGCATCCAACACTTTATGTTTGACGAACTCATCATCAAAACGCAAACCATCTTCATTCAAAACACGGTAATTATCGACCACGACCGCATTATCTAAACTACCACCTTTGGCCAAATCACATTCACGAAGTTTTTCATAATCAGATAAAAAACCAAATGTTCTGGCTCGGCAGACTTCTTTTACATAAGAGGTCACTGAAAAATCCAATGTGGCTGTTTGTGGTTTGTTATTAAAAACTGGGTGATCGAAATCAATGGTAAAGGATATTTTGTATCCGTTGTGTGGCGTAAATTGGACATATTTACCATTGTCTTCCAGACGAATCGGCTTTAAAATGCGGATATAGCGCTTAGGCGCCGATTGTTCACGAATACCCGCCGATTGAATTAAAAAAACAAAGGGTGCCGCACTGCCATCCATAATAGGAATTTCAGCTGCATTCACTTCAATGTACGCGTTGTCAATGCCAAGGCCCGCCAGCGCTGAGAGCAGGTGCTCAACCGTGGCTATTTTTACCCCATTATTTTGCAATGACGTACAGAGCATGGTGTCACAAACGTTTTCAAAATGAGCGGGAATTTCAACCGGTGGATTGCAATCCGTTCGGATAAATACAATGCCTGTATTTTCTGGTGCTGAATTCAAGGTGATAAGCACGGGCTCGCCGGAATGCAAGGCGACACCAGTGGCTTGGATCGACTTGTTAAGCGTTCGTTGTTTTGTCATTCAATGATCACCTTTTAGCGTCCCCTGGTTTTAATGCGCAAATACGCTAGCCAATATTTTTGGAGTATACTGGAGTTTGGACAAAAAAGCATGAGGCTTTTTTCATGTTTTTCTGTCCAAACCCTAATAAATCAAGCTTCTTCTTGCCGCCTCAAAAATGCAGGTATATCCAAATAATCCACATCCGGAATCGCGTCATTGCTTTGTTTTACAGGGATGGAGGCCGATGCTTGCTTACGAATAACGGCCGGGCGCTCCAATTGCTGATAATCCAAGGACCCATCCAACCGCCTGGACTCCATCAGTCGGGCCTTTCCTGATGCGGGTTGTTGTTGGGCTTGTCGGCTTCGAACGTCACCCAGACCGGTTACAATCACGGTCACACGGAGTTCATCCGTCATGCAGGGATCAATCACCGTGCCCACAACGACGGTGGCATCATCAGAAATAAATTCTTTGACCACATCACCCACTTCTTCAAACTCACCGATAGACATATCGGGGCCTGCGGTAATGTTCACCAAAATGCCTCGTGCGCCAGAGAAGTTAACATCTTCAAGCAATGGTGATGCAATAGCGGCTTCTGCTGCCTGCCGTGCGCGTTGCTCACCGGAAGCAGTACCTGTGCCCATCATGGCCATGCCCATCTCAGACATCACGGTTCGCACGTCAGCAAAGTCCACGTTAATCAAACCAGGACGGGTAATCAAGTCAGAAATACCTTTCACAGCACCCAATAAAACATTGTTTGCCGCTTTAAACGCATTCAATAAACTAATGTTTTTACCCAGTACACTTAACAGTTTATTATTGGGAATCGTGATCAACGAATCAACGTGCTCCGCTAATCGACGAATGCCTTCGTCAGCCGCCAGTGCACGCTGCTTGCCTTCAAACGAGAACGGCTTGGTGACCACTGCAACCGTCAAGATACCCAGCTCTTTTGCAATTTGAGCAAAAACAGGGGCCGCTCCTGTTCCTGTCCCCCCACCCATACCTGCAGTGATAAAGATCATATCCGAGCCACGTAAAATGTCTTTGATACGCTCACGGTCTTCCTCTGCAGCCTCGCGACCGATTTGAGGGTTGGCACCGGCACCTAAGCCTTTTGTGAGCTCATCGCCTAACTGGATCAAAATCTTGGCTTGAGAATTTCTAAGCGCTTGTGCATCTGTGTTTGCACAGATAAACTCTACGCCATCGATGTTTTCAGCGAGCATGTGCTCAACGGCGTTACCGCCTCCACCACCGACGCCAACGACTTTAATGACGGCATTGTCTTGCTGGCTTTCTATTAATTCAAACATTACATACCTCTCGTCGTGTGACTAAAAATTCCCATTAAACCACGTTTTTATACGTGTCCACATTCCACGGCCATCAGCCAGAACAGGCACATTATACCCAACTTCGTATTGTTGTTGGAAGCCATGCAATAATAAACCCACTCCTGTAGCCAGCGAAGGATTCGAAGTGACTTCAGGCTTGCCTGCAATCTTGTGCGCAAACCCATGGCGAACCGGCATTTCAAAACACATTTCTGCCAATTCAATGGCACCGTTGACTTTCGACGCGCCACCAGTGAGCACAATACCTGCGGCAATTAAATCTTCAAACCCACTGCGTCTCAGCTCATTACGAACCAGTGAAAATAATTCCTCGTACCGCGCCGTCACAACATCAGACAGCGCTTTTGCGGAAATTTTTCGAGCGGTGCGTTCATTAACACCCAATACATCAATCATGTGGCTCGCACTGGCTAATTCGGTCATTGCGCAGCCATCGCTTAATTTAATGGCTTCAGCCGCTTTGGTTGGCGTTCGAAGTGCCATCGCAATGTCATTGGTGACTTGATCGCCAGCAATGGGTATAACGGCCGTGTATTGAATGGCTCCTTCAAAGAAGATGGCTATATCTGTCGTACCACCCCCGATATCCACCAAACACACGCCCAGTTCTTTTTCATCTTCCGTCAATACCGCGTGACTCGATGCCAATTGCTCTAAAATAACATCATTGACATCCAATCCGCAACGGCGCACACATTTAATGATATTTTGCGCGGCGCTGACCGAGCCTGTCACAATGTGAACACGCGCCTCTAACCGAACACCGGCCATGCCCACGGGTTCACGAATGCTGCCTTGATTATCAATAATAAATTCTTGCGGCAAAATATGTAAAATTTTCTGATCGGCAGGAATGGCCACGGCTTTTGCCGCATCAATCACTCGATCAACATCTGCTTGCGTCACTTCGCGATCTCGAATCGCTACGATGCCATGAGAGTTCAAGCTGCGAATGTGGCTGCCTGCAATGCCTGCGTACACGGTCCGTACCTCACAGCCGGCCATGAGCTCCGCTTCTTGAACCGCGCGTTGAATGGAGTTAACGGTTGCTTCAATATCAACCACCACGCCACGCTTTAGACCGCGAGAGGGATGGTGACCCATGCCAATGAGCTCAATGGTACCATCCGGTGTGATTTCGCCGACGAGCGCCACCACTTTCGAGGTCCCAATGTCCAATGCCGTAATGATGTTTCTTTCTGATTTTTTCGCCATTATTTTCCCGTTTGCTGCTTCCATTGCACTGCCATACCGCGTGCGTAACGTAAATCAACACTAGACACCTGCTCTGGTTTATCTGCAAAAAGCACAGGATAAGCCCTCATAAATCGCGACAATCGCTGTTCTAAATCTCGTTTACCCAAATACAATTGTACTCCATTCGTGAGTGAAAGCTCCCACGCTTGATTATCACGCAATTGCAAAGCGGATGCAGACAAACCATTGATTGATAATATCTTACTGAATTTTTCATAATTTTGTAAGATGTCCGTTTGCTGTGGTTCCGGACCACTTAATCGCGGCAAGGCCATATCTGCTTGCCCCTTTCCACGATTAAACAAAATGCCATCTGCAGTCATCAATGACTCATTCCATATTGCAACAGGCTGTTTTTCAACCAATTTTATTTTCAAGGTATCAGGCCACACACGCTCTGCCCGAACATGGCCGGCCCAATCAAGCGCCAGCAAATCCGATTCAAGACGCTCAACAGGCAGCATCACAAAACTATCTTGAAGATAAGTCGACAACACACGCTCCAGCTGGTGACGTGTAATATGCTGATAGTTTGCAACAATTTTTACCGTATTGATAGGAAAACGCTGTGAATCGGCCAAAAACAAATAAACCATGCGCGCAGACAACAACAACGCACACAGGATCAATGCGGTCATAAAACCTACGTAACGTAATCGTTCAGCATCCACGCCCATGCGTTCATCCCTAACGTTGGATTCCATCACTGATAATGTGTCACCAATTGCTCGCGGCAGCGTTGATGCACCAATGCCAAATCGACCAATCGATTGAGTAGCATCGGGTACGTTAACCCACTGGCCGCCCACAATTTCGGGTACATACTGATGGATGTGAATCCAGGCAGTGTGTTGATCTCATTAAAATATATGGTACCTTGCTCATCCTGAACAAAAAAATCAATGCGCGCCATGCCTTTGCATTTGAGGGACATGAAAACATCCTCTGCCGCGCGTTGCAGCCGAGTAGCGAGTGTATCATCGAGAGCCGCTGGAATCATTAACTCCGTTTGATCACTGTCCAAATATTTCGCCGTGTAAGAATAAAAACCATCCGCATGGTTCACTCGTATTTCGCCAGGCACACTCACCAGCGGCTTTTTATCCGGAGAGCTATTTTCAAGCACGGCGATTTCGATTTCTCGCCCTTGAATATATTCCTCGACTAAGATTGTTTTATCATATCGTCGTGCATCTTGAATAGCCAGTATTAATTCAGCCATATTATGCGCTTTATGAATGCCAACACTCGATCCCATCGAGCAGGGTTTAACAAATAATGGCCAGCCGAGCTCTATGGCCGTTTGCTGACAAAATGCGGTTGTATCGGCCGCTGTCGCATGCCATGATAAAGCCCGATAGCGAGCCGATGGTACACCATGAATCCCTGCCACACGGCGAGCCATGTCTTTATCCATGCCAATGGCGGACGACAACACATCACAACCCACATAAGCCACACCGGCCAACTCCAAGAGACCTTGCAAGCAACCATCTTCGTACAACGGACCGTGCACCACCGGAAAAACAACGTCAGCATGCACGGCTAAACGCCCGTTTAAAAGCAAGCTGCCTAAGGCCTGCGATCCGGTCGTCATCACTGGCAACGCTTGCGTGTAGGTTAATAACTCGCTGTAATCATTCAGATACAGTTGCCCTTCTTTATCCATGCCGATTGGTATAATATGAAACCGTTCAGGGTCTAAATGTGCCAAAACAGATGCGGCTGAAATCAACGAAATTTCATGCTCGCCGGACTTGCCACCATAGAGTAGAACCAAATGAATACGATTAGACATTACTTGTCCCCAATGATGTGTATTTCACGAATTAATTCAGTGCCGGTCTGTTCATATACCGTCCGTTGAACATGTTGTATTAGCAACTCAATGTCGCCGGCCGTGGCGGTTCCCTCATGGTTAATGATAAAATTAGCATGTTTATCTGAAACCTCAGCGCCACCCAACCGGACCCTCTTTAGCCCACACGATTCAATTAACCGTGCAGCGAAATCATGGGGTGGATTCCTAAAAACCGATCCGCAATTATACTCGCTGGTGGGTTGCGTCGCGGCTCGATGCGCCAACAATGTTTTAATGCGTTGCAAAGAGTGCTCTTTTTCCCCAGGAACCAGACGGCAGGTGGCGGCAACAAACCATTCCTCTCCTAATCCCGCCACATGCCGATAGGAAACATCAAACTCCGATGGTTTTCTACGACGAATTTCACCCGTACGGGTCATGGTTTCGACTTCTATCACAGAGTCCCATGTTTCACCATCAAAGCAACCCGCATTCATCCGCAAGGCCCCCCCCATGGTGCCCGGGATGCCGGCCCAAAACTCACCGCCGACCCGATCATTTCTTGCGCAAAACCGAGCCATCGTTGCACAAGAAACCCCCGCCTCCACCCGAACATCGGTCGCATTCAACGCTTCAATATGATTCAAGCACCCTTGCGTCAGAATAACCGTGCCAGAAAAACCTTGGTCTTTAATCAGTGAATTGCTGCCAAGTCCTAACCATAACAGTGGTTCGGTCTCCGGCAATCGCTTTAAAAACACCGAAAGGTCGAGCACACCAGCCGGCTTATACATGGACTGAGCCAGTCCACCGACTCGCCAAGTGGTGTAATCAGCCAATCGCTCATTGAAAAGCAATGTCCCTTGATAGCTCACCTCATCACGCGTCATGTCGTCCGATAGAATCATGCTATTTCTCGCGAAACAAGCATCAGATTGGTGGCTAATTGCCCTACGCTACCGGCTCCCTGGATAAGAATCACATCGCCATCCAAGACCAGTTTATTCAATGCGGATTCCATGTTTTGTTCAGTGACTAACGTCACCTTCGCCTGATGTCGACTGATTTCTTTTGCAAGCGACTCGCTACTAATGCCTGGAATGACTGACTCGCCAGCGGAGTAAATATCCAACAGCAGCAACTCGTCCGCCATTTTTAACACATCAACAAATTGTTCAAACAGTGCCTGCGTTCGGCTGTAGCGATGGGGCTGAAACACATGCACTAAACGCTTGTTGGGCCAAACGGCGCGAAACGCGTCAAGGGTTGCTTTGATTTCTTTGGGGTGATGTCCATAGTCATCCACCACCAATGCCGAGCCCTGCGCAAAAGTACGCTCTCCTAACATTTGAAATCGCCGACCCACTCCTTGAAAATTCAATAAACCCCGCGCGATCGATTCATCATCCACGCCCAGCTCTGTGGCAATGGCGATGGATGCCAGCGCATTCAATACATTGTGCCGCCCTGGCCAATTGAGTTGGATGGATATCGCTTGATGCGGCGCGGGGCGACGCACAGTAAACGCGCTGAGCAAGCCTGTTTGAGTCCATGCCACTGCACGATAATCAGCTTCATCTCGGAAACCATAGGTCAAGGTAGGGCGTTGAATTTCAGGCAAAATGCGTCGAATCACCTCGTCTTCAATGCAGACCACCGCCAGCCCATAGAATGGTAAATGATGCAAAAATTCAACGAACGTACTGGTTAGTTTGTCAAAATCATGATCATACGTTTCCATATGATCCGCATCAATATTGGTCACAACAGCCATCATCGGTTTTAAAAATAAGAACGACGCATCACTTTCATCCGCTTCCACCACAAAATAAGCCGATTTTCCCAATTGTGCATTGCTGCCGCAACTGGCTAATTTACCACCGATCACAAAACTGGGGTCAAGGCCTCCTTCGGCCAATAGACTACTGACAAAACTGGTCGTGGTCGTCTTTCCATGCGTGCCCGCAATGGCAATGCCATATCGAAAACGCATCAATTCGGCCAACATCGCAGCACGCGGGAGAACCGGAATCCGTTGCTCACGTGCAGCCATGATTTCAGGATTGTCAGCATGGATAGCCGTAGACGAAACCACTACATCAGCGCCATGAATATGGTCCACGGAGTGGCCGATTTTCACATCAATGCCCAATGATCTCAAATGCGATACCGCACGATTTTCACTCAAGTCAGAGCCTGTGATCTCATAACCTTCATCGTGTAAAACCTCTGCGATCCCACACATACCGGTCCCACCAATGCCGACAAAATGTATATGCTCCACCCGCCCCATCCTAGGCGATAGAAAATGATCTAATCCGTCCAAACCCATCCCCCTTTAAGAAGCCAGCGGTCGCAATCCCAACAACTGCCAACGATTTTCATGATCAATTCGCAATAAGATCGCTATCACCATGCAATTAACAACCAAACTGGCGCCACCATAACTCAGTAAGGGCAACGTAAGCCCTTTTGTCGGCAACAACCCCGAATTCACGCCCATGTTGATAGCGGCTTGCAAACCTAGCCAAAATGTCATGCCATAGGCTGTAAATGCCGCAAATAACCGGTCTTGAGCGTACGCACTCAACCCGATCAATAGTCCTCTCCAGACCAGTATACTATATAATCCCAAAACAAGTAGAACCCCCATCACGCCCAATTCCTCTGCCAGTACTGCAAACAGAAAATCAGTATGCGCTTCGGGCAAATAAAATAATTTTTGAACGCCCTCGCCCAGTCCCACACCCCATAATCCACCGCGTCCAAACGCAATCAGGGATTGAGTCAATTGGTAACCGCTATTAAATTGGTCCGCCCACGGGTTCAAAAAAGCGGTCAATCGAGCCATCCGATAGGGAGACGAGATAGCAAGAAATGCCAAACAACAGCCGACTATCACCACGAGACCTATATAATAACGCAGTTTCACGCCAGTCAAAAACAACATCGCCATGACGGTACCGGTGATCACAACGGTCGCGCCGAAATCAGGCTCTAACAATAACAATAACGCAAACACAACCAATACAATCATCGGCTTGATAAAGCCCAGCACACTTTCGCCTACATTTTTGTGCTGACGAACTAAATATCCGGCCACATACAACACCATGGTCATTTTAGCCAGCTCAGACACTTGAATGCTTATCGGCCCAATGGAAACCCATCGTCGGCTGCCATTTACAACCCGCCCAATACCTGGAATTAACACCACAACCAATAAAGCCAGACAAATCAACACGAGAGGAACGCTGTATTTTTCCCACACACTGCTGTCGACACGCATCAGAACGATAGCCGCTAAAAACCCCACAAAAAGGTAACACGCTTGTCGTATCAAAAAATGGAACGGCTGATGATAAAATTTGGTGGAAACCATCACCGAACTGGATGCAACCATCATGAGACCGATGATAAGCAACCCAATAACAGCCGCTATTAACCATTTATCGTAGAGCGCATGAGTGGAGGGATTTCCCTTACCACGTTGTTTGTAAACGGAGGCTCTCATAAGTTGTTTACCGCGGCAATAAATGATTCGCCACGATGATTGAAATCGCGGAACATATCGAAACTGGCACACGCGGGTGACAGCAAAACCACATCGCCTGGTTTGGCTTGCATGCGAGCGGTGCTGACGGCTTGTTCCAATGACGAGGCCCGCAGCACGGGTAGTGCATCAGCCAATGCTTGTGCTATCGGTTCAGCATCTTCACCGATCAAAACCACTGAGCGGACAAAATCGGCCATGGGAGCGCGCAACGCAGTAAAATCAGCCCCCTTCCCTTGACCGCCTGCTATCAATACAATTTTCCCTGGCATTCTGCCTCCTATTCCTGCAATGGCTGAAATGGTCGCACCAATATTCGTGCCTTTTGAATCATTGATAAAATCCACGCCATCGAGTGTTCTGACCCACTGGCTTCGGTGAGGCAAACCAGCAAAATCTTGCAAAACATTCGTCATGCAATCATACCCTATCCCTGCAGCGTGGGCCAAGGCGCAAGCGGCCAATGCGTTAGACCAATTGTGCTGGCCTTTTATTCGCAATGCATCCACCGGCAAGAGTCGTAAATGACCGTGAGCCAAGTACGTAATACCACCATCGGTGAGTAACCCCCAGGCCGCATCGGTCGGTTGATCTAAACCAAAGCTATTTAAACGAGCAGCTGGCATGCATTCATGTCGGTCAGGCGATGTGAGGCTGTCATCGCGGTTGTACAACAAAAAAGAAGCATGATGATACACACGTTGTTTGGCCCGTCGATAGGCCTCCATATCATGGTGTCTATCCAAATGATCAGGCGTTACATTGAGGATGGTCGCCGCAATGGGGGCGAGCGACTCAGTCAGGTCTAATTGAAAACTAGACAACTCTAAAACCCATAAATCATACTGGATGCCATCATCGAGTAACGCCAACACAGGCGTGCCAATATTTCCTGCCACAGCAACCGTTAAACCCGCTGATTGAGCCATCTCACCCACCAAGGTCGTGACGGTTGATTTTCCATTGGTGCCGGTTATTGCAATAACCGGGGCGTGCACTTCGCGGGCCAGGCATTCAATGTCCCCCATCACCGAGATGCCTCGAGCAAGGGCTTCCTGTATCACCGGTTCATCCACAGAAACGCCTGGGCTGCAAATAACGCCCGTTAACTGATCATACATAGCGGCTGGAAAATCACCTGTAAACACATCTACATCAGGAAAATCCAAATGAAATTCAGTTAAGCCCGCGGGTTGTTTACGCGTATCAAAGAGCACGAACGGTTGATTTCGTTGTTGTAAAAAATAGGCTATAGAGTGACCCGTTTTACCCAGGCCCACAACCAAATAAAGCGATGAGCTCATCGTGATCTCTCCCAAGACATGAGAGCACACGGCTGAAGACTTCTTTCATGCGGTATGCTCTCATGCTCAATATTATCGAAGCTTTAATGTCGCTAAACCACACAACACAAAAACCACCGTTATAATCCAAAAACGAACAATGACTTTGGGCTCAGACCAGCCTTTCAATTCAAAATGATGATGCAATGGCGCCATTCGAAATAAACGTTTCCCACCCGAGCATTTGAAATAACCCACCTGCAAAATAACAGACAAGGTTTCAATGACAAATAAACCACCCATAATTAATAGCACTAATTCCTGACGCACGACAATAGCCACCGTGCCCAAAGCCGCACCTAAAGCCAATGAACCCACGTCGCCCATGAAAATTTGAGCCGGATAACTATTATACCAAAGAAACCCCAGGCCTGCGCCCAGAATGGATGCGCAAAAAATGGTGAGCTCTCCCGTGTTCGGCACGTATTGAATGGATAGGTAATGGGCATACACGGCGTTGCTTGAGACATAAGCAAAGATCCCTAACGCACCCGCCACCATCACAATCGGCATAATGGCGAGTCCATCTAAGCCATCCGTTAAATTAACGGCATTGCTACTGCCCACGATGACAAAATAGGCCAGTACTAGAAACATAGGGCCTAAGCTTATCAAGCATGTTTTACAAAATGGGATGGCTAATTGCGTATGAATAGGGATGCTTGAATCAAAATAAAGGTATAACACGGCAATGCATGCAATCACTGATTGCCAAAAATATTTCCAGCGCCCGGGCAAGCCACGGCTATTTTTTAAAACCAATTTGCGATAATCGTCCACCCAACCCACCAAACCAAAACTGATGGTCACCAAAAGAACCAACCACAAATTGGGTTGGTGAAAATCGCCCCAAAGCAAACAACTGACCGTGATGGCCAATATAATTAACACGCCACCCATGGTCGGTGTACCGGCTTTCAACAAATGACTTTGAGGGCCGTCATCGCGAACCATTTGTCCGATTTGCAAACGACGCAGCCATCGTATGGTCAGAGGGCCGAAAAAAAAACCGACCATCAATGCGGTTAGCGCGGCCAATATTGACCGGAAAGTCAAATATTGAAACACACGCAAAGCATGGTGTTGGCTTTGTAGTAATTGCGTTATCCAATAAAGCATTTCAGTCCACCTAATGAGTGTTTTTTAAAAATCGGCGCAGCATAACACGCCGCAGGCAGTCACTACAATTCGTCGTTCTTATATTTGGAGTTTGGACAGAAAAGCATGAAAAAAGCCTCATGCTTTTCTGTCCAAATATAATAAGCTCCTCGAGACTTAGGAAGGCTTGTGTTTTAATAAAGGGTTTGCGATCAAGGACCAATGCGTTCAAACCCTCGATTAAATACACCGAGCTTTCTAAAGATTGATGAGCTTATTATATTTGGACGAAATGACATGCGTGTTTTTGCATGTCATTTCGTCCAAACTCTAAAATTATATTAATTGTTGTACAATTTTTTCCATGGCGCTTGACCGCGATCCCTTCACCAGAACCGTGGTTTCAACATCCAATGCGATCAACAAATCATCTAAGAGTGCCGCTTGTGTATCATAATGTTGGGCACCCACTCCATACGCCTTGGCCGCCAGCGCACTATCTACGCCGTATGTCATCAGGCGATCAATTCCTTTGGATAGGGCCGCCAAACCCACTTCATGGTGATGACGTTCGCTCCACTCCCCAAGCTCACCCATGTCGCCCAATACAAACACACGCACACCCGTTCGCGCGGCCAATACATCCAGTGCCGTCAGTGCCGAGCGTAAATTCGCATTGTACGTGTCATCGATAATACAAGCCTGCTGTTTTCCTTTCAAAAAGGTCATGCGTCCAGCAACGCCTGAAAACCTAAACAATCCCGATTGAATCGCCGGCAAATCGATTCCCAATGCAAACGCGCACGCTGCAGCGGCCAACGCATTACTCACGTTATGCATCCCTGGAACGCCCAGCTGAACCCGCCCTTCGCCAATGGGGGTCACCAATATAAATTCAGCACACCCTTGCGCATTCAATACCACCTCACGCGCATGAATCGTGGCAGGTTTTGTCACGGAAAACCGAACGACTTTTTTATCAACCAATAATGCATCCCAAAAATGAGCATACACATCATCATCATTGATAACGGCCGTGCCATCCTGTGAGAGCCCTTCATAAATTTCACCCTTCGCACGAGCAACACCATCCATTGAACCAAATTCGCCAATGTGTGCGGGGGCTATATTATTGATCAACGCCACCTGCGGCTGAACCACGGCCACGGTGTGCGCAATTTCATTCAGGTGATTCGCGCCTAATTCAAATACCGCGTAACGATGCTCCGGTTGAAGTTGTAATACACTGAACGGGGCTCCAATGTGATTGTTCAAATTGCCTGGAGTCGCAAACGATGGGGAGGGAAGAATAGAAGCAATCATTTCTTTAACCGTCGTTTTACCATTGCTTCCGGTCAATGCAATCACGGCACAATCCAGTGACCGACGATAGTAAGCGGCAAGTGACGCCAATGCCTGTATCGTGTCCGATACGACAAACTGTGGGACTGAACAATTAGGAATCGTCTTGCTGCAAACGATCGCCGCCGCACCCTTCTCTACAGCCGCCTGAATAAACTGATGGCCATCAAAGCGCTCGCCCTGAATCGCAACATACACTTGCCCAGGTGTAAGCCGACGACTATCCATGCAAACGCCGGTCAAATGGGCATCATGCGAACAAGGCATTTTAAACAAAGAAGCCAATTCAGATAACATCATAGCGGATCTGCTCCAATACATTCTAGATTAAGCCGTAGCCAGTTCCTCAGACACATCTTCAATGTTTAACAACCGATAATAGCGTTGCAAACAAGCATCCGAAAAAGGTCGGCGTTTATCATCTAATAAATGCGTATCCAGCCCCTCACTGAGTTGCTTTGCTGTATCCAACATGATTTCAAAACGCTCGGCATCAATCGTTGGATTACCAGAGGGTTGCATAAACAAGCAAAGCCCTCGTACGCTAAATGCGCCCATGTTTTGCAAATCGAACACACCGCTGGGTGTGGCTGCCGCTAGGCTACACAAGACAGGCCCTTGACCATTCGGGTAATGATGACGATGGAACAGTTGTCCTTCACCGAATCGTAATCCTGCAGAAAGCAATGTCTGAAGCAATTCATAACCCGCCAATTGACGGTTTTCCTTTGCCAATAGCACAAACATGACGGGCGAGGCACTCTCTGTACCCAAGATGGGCTTGACGGGCTCTTCAGGCCGGTTTGTTGCTGAAAGAACCGGGCGTGTGATGGGTTGCTCTTTCGCTGGCGATATCGCCGACAAGATAGCAGGCGTTTCCGTATTGACTTTACGCACGGCAATGATGTCATCATACGATTTCTGATTCGGTTCAACCGCTCCCATCGATGGTGTGGTGGGGGGGACATATGTATTTTTTCGTCGCTCCTTCATCATGCGACCAATCGCCACAACGACTCCAACCAACAACAAAATATTAAGAACCAAACTCCAATTTGCCTGCATCATTTACTCCCACTCAGCGCCACACATTCTTAATTAAACTGTATTGCAAGGAAAAATGCTAGAAAAAAATCGTTAGAGTGGTCAACGTATCGAACAAAGGGGTTCTGATTCTTCGCGAATGTAAGGATTAAGTCCGGAATAAATTCATTTTTTAGGCAATCTTGTCGTCCCCGCGAAGGCGGGAACGACAGAGAAATCAAGAGGGGAAACGATGACTCAGGTCATTTTTTTCATGTCGCTTGCGCACGCTTCAATTCGGCACGTAACCTTTGGGCACATAACCTTTTAATTGTTGTGCAAACTGATGCAACACTTCAAGGCCTGATTCCTCAGCCTGTTTACACCATTGTTGCAACGCTTCAATAAGCTCTTTTTGTGACGTCGCTGTTTTCAACCAAACATTTTGAAGCGATTGGCGATAGCTATATACGATTCGCAGTTGCTCATATCGTTCTAGCAAGGCCTTCAAATGAGAGCTAGCACCGGGTGACAATAAAATATCTTGACGTTTCAACAAGATGCCTGCGCGCTGAAAGAGTCGTTTGTCATCCTTGTTCTCAATGCCACTGCGTTTTACATTTTGCAAGATGGGACATACCACTCGCTTGTAGTAATGAGACATCACTTGAAAACGATTGCCGATCACCGCTTTGACCGTTTCCACATCCACGTGCCGTTTGCCCTCTTGACGCGCCAATTGCGGAGGCAATTTCTTCACTTTAGCTAAACCAAGAAAAGACAAGCATTGAATATACATCCAGCCGATATCGAACTCCCACCATTTGACTGAGAATTTCGCAGAAGAGGCAAACGTATGATGATTGTTATGCAGCTCTTCTCCACCAATCCAAAACCCCCATGGGATAATATTAGTGGACGCATCGTGGCACTCAAAATTACGGTATCCAAAATAATGACCCACGCCATTGACCACGCCAGCGGCCCAAACAGGGATCCACATCATTTGAATGGCCCAGATTGAAATGCCCGGAATGCCAAACAAGAGAATATTTATCAGCAGCATTGCGCGAATCCCTAAGCCTGAATGGCGTGAATACACATGGCGCTCCATCCAATCATCGGGCGTGCCGTGCGCATATTTTGAAACCATCTCCCGGTCTTTAGCCGCAGCGCTATATAACTCTTTGCCTTCGCTTAACACTTTCTTGATGCCGAGCACAACAGGACTATGTGGGTCACCTTCAACGTCCGTGGTGGCATGATGCTTGCGATGAATAGCGACCCATTCTGCAGTCACCATGCCCGTGGTCATCCAGAGCCAAAAACGAAAAAAATGACTGATAATAGGGTGCAGTGTTAACGCACGGTGCGTCTGATGACGATGCAAATAAATCGTGACCGATGCAATCGTGATTTGCGTCAGCACAACCGTTGCAATCACGTACCCCCAAAAAGATAAATTCAAAAGACCAAAAATCATGGCATACCCCATATTGATGATGAACCCAGACAAACAACACAATAGCCAAATCGGTACAAGAAATCAATCAGATCCTTGGCCTCAGGCACCTCGTATTGCCCTTATTAAAACACATTCACGCATGAATTGTACAACAAGAACCCTATCTTACCACATTTTGTCGCATTAGTCTTGCGCCAATAGAAAATGTAATGGATAATTTGTTGAATCATTCGGGCTCGAAACCATTTCGAATCAACGGGACTTTACGCCATGAACCAACCCTTCTCACGCCTATTCACAGGATTTCTTCAGAGCATTGGCCCCTGCCTGCTATTAGGCGTAGCCATTGCCTGCACCATTGGGATTTTCATTCTCTTCTCTTATGTGTTGCTATGGGGGATACTCATCGGCATGATTCTTTGGATGATAGCACTGATTCGCCGCCATCTTTTTTCAAAAAACACCCCTTCAAACCATGAACAAGGACGCGTGATTGACCATGAAAAAAATCGATAAGCCTTCAAAAAAAAACGCCCTTGTGAAAGCCAGCCCATTGCGCGCCCTCTGGGTGTCCGTCATGTCGCTACTCTATACCGGCAATACCTGCATTCGTTCCATTACCATGGGCTTATTTGGAATCAGTAATCGGAAATGGGTGGATGATACGCTCCAACGCTGGGTCAAACGCGTACTGAAGCTGGCGAATATCCAAGTCCAGGTCTTTAATCCACATCACGTCAAAACGCAAACCGGTCAACCCACCATCGTGATGTGCAATCACGCTAGCTTGTATGATATTCCACTCAGCTTAGCGGCATTTCCCAGTAACTCGCTGCGCATGCTCGCAAAAAAGGAAATGTCGCGCATACCCTTGATGGGCCGGGCCATGGTGGCTTCAGAATTCCCATTTATAGATCGTAAAAACAGACACCAAGCCATTCAAGATTTAGCCTTTGTTCAGAAACTCTTGGAAAGCGGCATAGTGATGTGGATTGCACCCGAAGGAACACGGTCAAAAGATGGCCATCTCGCCCCTTTTAAGAAAGGCGCGTTTATTACAGCCATTCAGGCCAAAGCCATGATCATTCCGATCGGCATTCGGGGAGCGAATGATATTTTACCCGCACGTACGCATCAATTATACTTAAACCAAAAGGCAGAGGTCCACATAGGAAAACCCATCGACGCGTCCGCCTTTTCATTGGACAACAAAGAAGCATTGATTGAGCAGGTTTATCAAGCCATGAAACAATTGGTCGAGGGGCCTTAAAGGCTTTTCCAACCGCGTCAAGGGCCCGGCCCTTACACCCTTCCCCCTAGAAATTCAAACGGAATGGCCGTAGATAAAACAATGCGTTGAAACGAGGCAACTATGCCATGCCAATCCAATACATCCACTTTGTATGGCAGCGCAGACTCGTCAAAGTCATGCTTTAAATCAATCAGCATGGAAGAAGATATGTCTGTTCCCATATCGATTGCAAGATCGAGATCTGAAAAAGGCTTAGGCATCTGATTGGCCCGAGAGCCAAATATCTATACAACGGCTGACGAAGGCAACTGTTTTTTTAAAATAGAGCAGACGATCTGATACTGCTTATTATCCATTTGAATAGTGGCATTCACAACAAAGCAACATGCGATTCAAGTTCCGCGACCAGATGCAGGCCTTCTTCCAAAAAAAAGGAATCATCAAACAAACATGCACGGCTTTTTTTTCATTGTACGTCTGGATCGTGATATTTCGCGCGTCTCGATACTGTTTCCAATGATCCCATCCATGCAATAACAAGCCACGCTCGGACGCCGTTCGTATCAACTCAGGAAATGACATGTGATCAACCGCTTCACTCGTGGGTTCTGTGAACTCTAAATACCGTTTAAGCATTTTATGGGCCAGCTCGTAGGTATACTCAAAGCGCTGAATCATCGCATCTCGAACAAACAAGTTACTCGAATCTCGGATCCCTTCATCAACGGCTACACGCAAGCTCTTTAATGCTTGATGAAGCACAGACAAATCCAGTTTTGAATGTGTTGCCATATCCTATCCAGTTATATTTTTAAAACCATTCAAGCCATCGGCCGAGGGGCCTTAAACGCTTGAACAACCCTATCAGGAACAAACTCCGATACGTCCCCTCCTAAACCAGCAATTTCACGCACCAAGGTCGACGAAATAAACATAAAATCTTCGGATGGGGTTAAGAACATTGTTTCCACGTTTTTTGATAATTTACGATTCATGCCGGCCAATTGAAACTCATATTCAAAATCAGACACCGCGCGTAAGCCCCGAAGAATAACGCGCCCGCCCTGCTCATGCACAAAATGAACCAATAACTGCTCAAATCCAACGACACTCACACCCGGCAGCGCCTTCACCGCGTCTTGCACAAAGGCAATGCGTTCATTTAGCGAAAAAAAAGGGCGCTTGGTCGTGTTGCTGGCAACCGCCACGACCAGCTCTGGGAATAGCTTGGCCGCCCGAGTGATCATATCAACGTGTCCATTCGTGACCGGATCGAATGTACCTGGATAAATGGCTTTGCAATTCATTTGTTCATCACAGCAATTGAAAGACTGATAAGTCTAGCGTATTGTAAAGTGAAAAACCATTGACGCGAAGGAATCATGACCATTATCAAACGGATGTGCCTGGCTTCTGCCTGCCTAATAACCGCTTGTGCCGCACCGTTGCACACGGGATTGAACGAGTCACCGAACGAACCGTCTCGTCCAAGCAATCCGACTAAAATTGAGCCCGTTATGAGTGCGTCCACATTATCGACATGGGATATTTCCGGTGCGATTGCGGCCAGAAGCCCCAAAAAAGCATGGACTGCATCTCTAAATTGGCATCAACAAACGGCCAACCAATATCAAATCCGTTTATTCGGGCCATTGGGTGGTGGCACAGTCATCATTGAACAAAACGGCTCCGTCGTCACGTATCGCGATGGGCCACAAACCGCCACATCAACCCACCCAGATGATTTATTACAGAAAAAAACAGGGGTTCGTCTGCCCGTCAAGGACCTGTATTATTGGGTCAGAGGCATACCGGCTCCAGGCCCTGTTCAATCAACCGTGTATGATACGACACACCGATTGACGTCGCTACATCAAGCCGGATTTTCGATTGATTACACCGCTTATACATCGGTCAACGGCATGAATCTACCCAGTAAAATTCGCTTACAGGGGCATGGCGTGTTGATTAAATTGGTCATTAAACATTGGGGCGTTTAAACGGCTCTAACGGAGTGGCTTTGCCTTAACGACGCGCAGCCCCACCATTCTACAAGCGACAATCAAACAGCTTCATGACATTGGAATTGATTTTTCTAACAACAAAATCAGCGCGTCTCGAGATGCTTCCTACCATTCTGGAATTATTTGCTGCAATGGTCAAAATAAAGGGCATGCTGTCACTCAATTTTTGAACGACTGCGCCCAAAGACCCGCCCATGATGACCGAGGCTAACACCACCATGATATTCATTTATACAAGGCATTGCTACTATCAATTTTATCCGTTAAGGCGCCTTGGATTAAAATTTTCCGGGAAAAAAGAAGGCATTAACCTTTTCGGTTCAGGAAAAAATCGGTTATCCGAGCACTTGGGTTTCTTGAATTTTTTCTCGATAATTTGGTCATGCTCGGCACTTAATCGTATTTTTTTATGCGCATTTTCGTCTGGAGCTAATATCTGATCGGAAAGTAATAATTCTGCACGGCAATTCGTTTGCATTTGATCATATTTTTTCATCATATCATCGCATGCACGTTTGTCGTCTGAAGCCGTGTAACGAATAGTTGCATTCTTAAGATCAGACTTTGCATGCCGTATCGTCTTCAGCACCGCTGGATAATCCCCTTGTTCATAAGATCGATGAGCCATGTCAAAATGATTGAGTGAAGCGTTAAAATAAATATCGCCTATTTCTTTCACGCTTAAGTATTTTTGAAGTGTTTCAAGATCACTCAATAGATCAAGGTATACACTCTGAATTTCATCTATATCAAGCGACAAGACGGCTTGCGTTATTTTATTGATGAATAATTTGCGCATTTTTCTCTACGTTTGAACTGCGTGGAATAATTCTAACACATTGAATTTAATGCATGCAAACATCAGGTTCCGACTCGCCAATATGGTCAAATATAAATCAAGTCAGGTGTTACCCTAAAGGCTTCAACTCATTCTATACTCAGCAGGATTTAAAGCGACAAAATATGTCGATCAAATATTATGAACAAATAATTGACATGTCGATTAATTAATGGGATAATGAACTTGTTTTAATTCGACTAATAGGTGGCGTTAATGACTTTTTTCAGTGATTTAAGTGATACGATAAAAGCCCTTCAAAAGGACAAAAAAGACATTTTCGAAGAAGAGATCGGGATTGAAGTATGTCCGTACTTTTATACGGATGAAGAGCATGTCGATGCGTGGGGGCTTTCGAAGGCCTATGATACATCCAGCATCTGGGCATTTGCTCAAGACGCCGCTTTCCAGACGGTGATCAATCCTATTGCTACATGCATTGGTAATTTGCTACTGGTGGGATTGTGCCTCTGGGATACAGGTGTATGTCTTTATGACGCGATCATGAGAAATAGTCCTGATGACCAACCTCTTTTAGCGGCCGCGGCTGCTCTCTTCGCTGCGTGCTATTTTCTTGTTCACGCGGTCATTGATCCTGCGTGGGAATTATTGGCTGCAGTCACACGACCCTTGTCTACATTGAGTGCGGGTGTTCAGAGCGGTTATAACAATCTTCCAACATTGTCTTGTAGCCCTTTCTAACGTAAGGTAGACGCTAAGATCGCTTGCGTTAATTGTGATATCCACTGAAGCCGTGATTGCGAATAGCTAGGCACTTAAAAAACACCCCATCAAGCCCTGGACACATCAAACGCCAGGGTTTGTGCAATGCTGTCTTTCTCCAATGCCAACGCCAGTAATCGATCAATGCCCAACGCCACACCACTGCACGCAGGCAGCCCGTGTGCTAAAGCTTGCAACAAATAATCATCTGGCGGGCATTGCGGTAGCCCTCTTGCTTGGCGTATATCATTGTCCTCATTGAAACGCATGCGTTGTGCCGATACATCGGTCAGTTCGTGGAAACCATTGGCTAACTCAACGCCACGATAATACACTTCAAAACGCTCTGCAACGCCGTCTTTAATTTGAGCCAAAGAGGCTTGGGATACGGGAAAATCATACACCGCAACGGGCGCAAGTTCGTGTTCTAGCGAAGGCTCTACGACATGACTCATGAGCAAGAACAAATATTGATCGCGATCGGGCTCTGAATCAGGCAACACATTGCCTAAATCAAACCGCTGTAACACGGCTTTTAACTCAAACAGGCTGGCCTGCATGGGATCCACCCCGCACGCATCCAAAAAAGCGTATTGGTAGGTTTTTTTTATCAATGGAGCACAGCCTAGGATATGCTGAAGCAAGGCATCCACTTCTTGCATCAAAACATGGTGATCAATATCCAGTTGATACCACTCCAGCAATGTAAACTCAGGATTATGCCAACGACCCAATTCATCGTCTCGAAAGACGCGAGCCAATTGAAAAATGGCACCACTACCGGCCGCTAATAAACGCTTCATGTGATATTCAGGAGACGTTTGCAAACAATAACGATCGCCACGAAACGTGGCTTTGATATTGGATAAATAGACGTCGGTTATCCCAAAACGTGCCATCACAGGCGTTTCAACTTCCAAATAATCACGCGTGGTAAAAAAAACACGGATGAGCGCCAAAATACGAGCACGCGCTCTCAATGCATCCATGGATGCGGACGGTTTCCAGTGATGAATCATTTCTATTTATTCACTTTATTGTTGGGCTTTGGACAAAACGACATGCAAAAACACGCATGTCGTTTCCTCCAAAATCAATAAAACATCCCTAACTCCAATCTCGCCACTTCACTCATCCGCTCTTGCGTCCAAGTGGGCTCCCAAACCAATTCCACGGTGCAGTCGCTAACCCCTTCGACCTCATTCACCGCTTTCTCAATGGTTCCTGGGAAGGTTTGTGCGACCGGGCAGCCGGGAGAAGTCAGGGTCATTTGAATGGATACGTGTTGTTTTTCATCGATGGCGATGTCGTAAATCAACCCTAAATCATAAACATTCACAGGGATTTCAGGATCAAATACCGTTTTAAGCCCCAGAATGACCGCTTCTTTTAATGCATCATTCGTTTGTTTTTTCTTCAATCCAAACATGTTGGGTTCTCCGTGCTGACAACGACCGTCTCTTTCTTTAACGCAGCCTCCAGCGTATGCCAAGCCAATGTCGCGCATTTCACGCGTGCTGGAAATGCGCGTACGCCGGCCAATACCGTGAGCTTATCTAAAGACAGCGCCTCATCCGGCGCTTGGTCAGAGGTCAGCATGGTATGAAAACGCTCAAACAGTTGATGTGCTTCCACCACCGTTTTTCCTTTCATTGCATCCGTCATCAGGGAGGCAGACGCTTGGGATATGGCGCATCCACAACCGACAAAACTCATATCATGCACCACGCCATCGGCTACTTGCACATAAACCGTCAATTTGTCCCCACACAGCGGGTTAAACCCCCTTGCCTGGCAGGTTGGATGTTCCATTTCGCGTAAATTTCTAGGCGAACGATTATGATCCATAATGACTTCTTGGTAGAGCTCACGTAGGTCCATCATGGGGCAAACACCTCGCATACTTTTTGTAATGCATCCACACACGCATCAATCTCTTCTATCGTGTTATAAAACGACAAAGAAACCCGGTTGGTTGCCGCAACTTGAAGAAAATCCATCAACGGCATGGCACAATGATGCCCGCTCCGAATCGCGATGCCTTGGCTATCTAAAATAGTGGCCACATCATGCGCGTGAATGGTGTCATGCACAAAGGAGATGATCGGCACTTTTTCATGCGCGGTACCTATCAAATGAAAACCGTGGACCGATTGAATGGCTTTCGTCGCGTAATCCAGTAAATGGGCTTCATAAGCAACAATGGCCTCCATGTCCAGAGACCATAAATAATCAAGGGCCGCGCCCAACCCAATCACGCCCGCTATATTGGGCGTGCCGGCTTCAAATTTATAAGGCAAGGGAGCGTATTCGGTGGATTCAAAGGTGACATAATTGATCATCTCACCTCCGCCTTGGTAAGGAGGCATCTCTTCTAAAAGAGACGCTCGGCCCCACAAAACCCCAATGCCGGTTGGACCATACATTTTATGGCCTGAGAAGGCATAAAAATCGCAACCGAGTGCTTGCACATCAATGGGCACATGAGCGGTTGCCTGAGCTCCATCCAATAATACAAAAGCACCCACGGCGTGCGCCATCTCAATCATTTGTTTCACTGGATTGATGGTACCCAGTGCATTCGAAGCATAATTAATGGCCACAAATTTTGTTTTGCTGGATAACTTTTTTTCAAACGCATCCAACAACAGCTCGCCTTCAATTGAAATAGGCGCCACTTGTAATTGTGCACCGGTTTTTTGACAAACCATTTGCCAAGGCACGATGTTGGCGTGGTGCTCCATGTGGGTAATTAAAATTTCATCCCCGGGCAACAGGCGTGGTAACACAAAACTCTGCGCAACCAGATTAATCGCTTCTGTCGCGCCTCGAACAAAAATACATTCACGCACAGCATTTGCATGAATAAAGCGGCCTACTTTTTCACGCGCAGCTTCAAACTGAATGGTTGAGCGCATGCTCAAGCCATGCACACCACGGTGTACATTGGCATTATCACACTGATAATAGTGCGTCATCGCGTCAATCACGGCATTGGGTTTTTGCGTTGTGGCGGCATTATCAAAATATACGAGCGGATAACCATTCACGGTTTGCTGCAATACAGGAAAATCACGTCGAATGGCATTGACATCCAACGCGCTTACGAAGGCTCCGGCTCTATTCATTTGCACACCCTATCTGACTCACTAATAATTCGCCTAACCAACCCGCCAAATGCGTATCAGTGACCGCGCGAACATTGTCTGCCGCAAATGCTTTCACCAAATATTGACTGGCTTCAGCCCGCTCGATACCACGGGTCGCTAGATAAAACAATGCGTCTTCATCCAATTGCCCAACCGTTGCACCATGGGTACAGACCACGTCATCCGCAAAAATCTCCAACTGCGGTTTGGTATTGATTTCAGATCCCACCGACAACAGCAGGTTTTTATTTTGTTGTTTGGCCGCCGTGCGTTGTGCATCTTTAGCAACAATCACTTGCCCATTGAATACCGCTCGCGAATGGCCTGATAAAATCCCTTTATAGTCTTGAATGCTACTGCAATCGGCAACGGCATGGGTTACTCGCGTGTGATGATCCATGTGTTGGCCTTCCGTTGGGACATAAAGGCCGTTCATAAAACACTGTGCGTGCGGTTCTTCAAGCATAAACGTCACATCACTTCGCACCAGTTTTCCGCCCAAACTAAACAAATGGCTATTGACTTGACTGCCCGTTGATTGCTTCACGGCAAGATGCCCGATGTGAACGGCGGATTGACTTTCACGTTGAATTTTATAGTGCGTCACGGTCGCGTGTGCCGCTGCAAACACTTCTGTAATGGTATTGGTGCAATAATCAACCGACGCACGACCTTGATAATCCTCGACCATGCAAACAGAACTGTCAGAATCTGCGATCACCAGATGACGAAGGTAGGTTGCGTGTTGTGGTTGGTCATGCCAATGCGCCAAGAACAGAGGCGCGGTCAAACAAACGCCAGGGGGTAAATACACAAACAATCCGTCCTGCAGCATCGCCGTATTCAATGCATGAAATCCATGCTCTTGCTTTAATATTTTCCCAAGATACGGTTTAATTTTTTCAGCATGATCAATCAAGGCTTGCGTCAGCGGCTGGACTATCACACCCAGCGGCAGGTTATGCGCTAGCGCGGGGTCTTGTACATGGCCATTGATAATATCAATTTTATAGCCCGTAATGGGACAATCCGTTTGACTCGTTCGATGAACAGGGGCTGTATCCGTGCATGCGTCCACAAACGGCTGTTGCATGAATGTGTCCACAGCGGTGTATTTCCAATCCTCTTGTTTACGTGTAGGAAAACCACTGCGCTTAAAATCAGCCAATGCATCGTTCTGCAGCTGAGCCAGCCAAGCGATATCGGACTGCCTCAGCTCCGCTTGTTTTTGATAAAAATTCGTGATGTCACTCATGCCTGTTCCATCTCCTCCAACCAACTATACCCTTTGTCTTCTAATTCCAATGCCAATGATTTGTCGCCGGATTTGATGATGCGGCCATGGGCTAAAACGTGAATAAAATCAGGCTCAATATAGTTGAGTAGTCGTTGATAATGGGTCACCAGAATAATGCTGCGATCAGGCGAGCGCATCGCGTTAATGCCCTCGGAAATCACACGCAGTGCGTCAATATCCAACCCAGAATCGGTCTCATCAAGAATGGCTAATTTGGGCTCTAGGGCGGCCATTTGCAAAATCTCATTGCGTTTCTTTTCCCCCCCCGAAAACCCTTCGTTAATGCTTCGATATAAGAAGCTTTCATCCATGTCTAACCATTTACATTTGGCACGAATAAAGCTTAAGAATTCAATCGCATCCATCGGAGGCCGGCCTTGGCCAACTCGAACGGCATTCACCGACGCTTTCAGAAAACTAATGTTCGTGACCCCAGGGATTTCGAGTGGGTATTGAAACGACATGAAAATGCCTGCTTTTGCACGCTCGGCAGGTGTTAAAGGCCGTAAATCTGCACCCTGGTAGGTGATGTCCCCACTGGTGACTGTGTACGACGGGTGACCCGCCAACACTTTGGATAGCGTGCTTTTGCCTGAACCATTAGGCCCCATGATGGCATGCACTTCGCCTGCACCAATGTGTAAATTAATCCCATTTAAAATGGGTTGTGCATTGATGGCTACATTTAATTGATTGATTGTTAACATATTAACCTACCGCCCCTTCCAAACTAATGCCCAATAACTTGGTGGCTTCCACCGCGAATTCCATCGGCAACTCTTTCAACACTTGTTTACAAAACCCACTCACAATCATGGACACCGCATCTTCCGTGTCAATGCCTCGCTGTTGACAATAAAATAACTGTTCTTCGCTGATTTTTGAAGTGGTTGCTTCATGTTCCACCTGTGCCGATGGGTGTTTGACTTCTATATAAGGAAACGTGTGAGCCGAGCATTCGTGCCCCATCAACATGGAGTCACATTGCGTGTAATTGCGCGCATTGACCGCGGTGGGCGCAATGCGGACCAACCCACGGTATGCATTGTGCGCACGTCCCGCACTAATGCCTTTTGAAATAATCGTAGACCGCGTATTTTTTCCCAAGTGAATCATTTTGGTACCGGTATCGGCTTGCTGTCGATTATTGGTCACGGCCACGGAATAAAACTCCCCCACGGAATCATCACCGGCTAAGATGACACTGGGGTATTTCCATGTGATAGCCGAACCCGTTTCAATTTGCGTCCACGATATTTTTGAACCCTTCCCGCGACAGATGCCTCGTTTGGTCACAAAATTATAAATCCCACCGCGGCCGTCTTTATCACCCGGATACCAATTTTGAACGGTTGAGTATTTAATTTGGGCATTATCCAAAGCCACCAATTCAACCACTGCGGCATGCAATTGATTTTCATCACGCATGGGCGCGGTACAGCCTTCAAGGTATGACACGTAACTGTCGGCATCTGCGATGATGAGGGTGCGTTCAAATTGGCCCGTGGATGCGGCATTGATGCGAAAATAGGTCGATAATTCCATCGGGCAACGCACCCCTTTAGGAATATACACAAACGATCCGTCGCTAAAGACCGCCGAATTGAGTGCTGCATAAAAATTATCGCGATACGATACAACGGAGCCTAAGTACTTTTGCATTAACTCTGGATGCGCATGCACGGCTTCGGAAAACGGACAAAAAATAACCCCTATTTCAGCCAGCTTGGCTTTGAACGTGGTGGCCACCGACACACTATCAAACACAGCATCCACCGCCACGCCGGCCAGCATTTCTTGTTCTCGCAACGGAATGCCTAGTTTTTCATAGGTCCGTAATAATTCAGGGTCGACTTCATCTAAACTTTTGGGCCCGTCTTTAAAATTTTTCGGCGCAGAATAGTAAGAGATATTCTGATAATCAATTGGTGGATAATGCACGCTGGACCACTCAGGATGCGTGAGTGTTTGCCAATGGCGAAAGGCCTTCAGCCGCCAGTCCAGCATAAATTCAGGCTCACCTTTTATTGCAGACAGGCGCCGAATGACATCCTCGTTCAAGCCTGGCAAGAACGTATCGGTATCAATATCGGTTATAAAACCATGTTGGTATTCCTGATCAAGCAAGGAATGAATTTGCTCATTGCTTTTCGTCACGACGAACTCCAGTTGCTAACGCTTTAATGCGTATACGGTCAGACATTGGAAGTATGGGTTGAGCCAACGCATTCAAGCTCACATTGTCCAATGCCTCTTCGATCGATTGACTAATCAATCGCCAATTTCCCTGGAGATGACAAACACCTTGCAGGGAGCAAGTATTCGGTTGCACGCTACACTCGGTTAATCCTCGGTATTCATCCACGGCATAGATGATGTCTGCAACGGAAATTTGACACGCATCCCGTTGCAGCCGGTATCCGCCATGAACACCGCGCACAGAAGACAACAGGCCTGCGGTTGTTAACCGTTTTAATAATTTACTAACCGTGGGCATCGCCAAGTGGGTGTGCAGTGCGATATCCCGCGCATTGCATAATCGGTCAGCATGCCTGACCAAATACACCATCACGACTGTTCCATAATCGGCCAACTTACTGATACGAAGCATAGCACCCTTGTCCTCAATAATCCAGTACCAATTAAGTCTTGATTGCAATCAAGAAAAAGGCGACATCATAACCCATTTGAATGGATGTAGGCAACAAAATCATTGACAAAAACAGATTTCAATATAGTATTTGGAGCTTGGACAAAACGACATGGATTATTAAAACATGACCCCATTCAAACCCATTACGCACGCCCTCATTGCCATTGCGTGCGCGTTGACCATGCAATCCAAATCATTTGCGGAGCCAGCCAACTTAGGCCAACTGAAACAAGCCGTTGGAACATACTACGACACAGGAATGTATCAACAAGAATTAAAACACATCGCACAAAACGCGCGTGATTACTTGCTTGAGCGGGCTGCTGCAAACGCGAAAGCGCCGAACCCTCAAAAATTAGCCATTGTTTTAGACATTGATGAAACCAGTGTATCCAATTACAATCATTTGCGTACATATGATTATGCTTATAATCAGGAACAATGGGATAAAGACCTCTTAGCGGCCAACGCGCCAGCCATTGAACCCATTTTGTCCTTGTACCAAACAGCAGTACAACAGCAGGTCTCTGTTTTTTTTATAACGGGCCGAAGAAACACCTTAAAAGATGCAACAGAGAGTAATTTACGAGCGGCTGGCTACAAAAAATGGGCGGGGTTGCGCTTTAGACCGACTGAAGACAAACAACCCTCGATTACTTCGTTTAAAGCAGGAGCCAGAGCGGATATTGCCAAACAAGGCTTCACCATCATCGAATCGGTGGGCGATCAAACCAGCGATTTAACCGGTGGATACGCTGAAAAAACATACAAATTACCCAATCCATATTATTATATCGGATAAACATCCGACCCATCATGAGCCGGAGACCATCGATGAAACATTTCTTTTCTAGGCTCTTTAAGGATCACGGACCATGCGTTATCAACCCTCTTTCTCGCAAACAACATGTCCATGAATGGTTGCGCCAAACCACGCTTAGATTAGCGCCGCTATCGATCTCTATTTTTTTATTTTTCTGTCTAAGCTCCCACTTAGCCATCGCCAATCCACTGGGTGATGATTCGTCTTTATTCAATCTGACGGAAGCAAACCAAGCGTTTGACCGAATTAATTTAAATTTATCCGTACAAAATTTAAATCTTAACAGTTTAAATGCAGCCATCAATACGCTGAATAAATACATAGTACAAGCGGATCAATGCATGGAGAATGCACAAGCACGATTACAAAACATTGATGTCCTCTTGCGGCAAGGGGCGGCCGCCTCCGATCCTAAAACCACGGGTGCGGACTCACTCTATTTAAAGGAAGAGCAGAAAAAAAAGGCTTCGACACAAGCAGCATGTCGATTGTTTTCCATCCGAGCCAAAGAGGCCGTTGATGCCTATAAAACCGGGGTCGCAAAACTGAGCAAACAAGCCACCTTTGCGCGCAGCATGCCTTTATGGGAAATCGTTCGCAAAAACACCAACGCCTCGCCCTTTACAGAAGCGATCAATCCGGCTTATATCTCAATGCCTCCAGCGCTCCAGCCTCCCTTCCTCATGACCGCACTGCTGCTAACCGCGTTGATGTTATCCTATCTTACATGGGCTCGCTTGCAAAAAAGCCGCATTGCGCACCATTATTTACACCTTAGAAAAACGCGCTTACGTCATGTATTATTGCTGGCATGCGGTTTGGTCTTTGCTGTTGTGTTTCTTTACCTATTGATTCAACTTCAAGACGTGGACGAGCCCAATCTCTTTTTGGATATATCACAAGAGTCACTGATCTATTTATCAGGCAGCGCTTTAATTGCGCTAATATTTCACATCAAACGTGTGCGAATAGGCTTGCGTTGGTATCTGCTGGATATTCATTTTATTCAATCGTTACTCTTAGTCTTATTCAGTTTCTATACGATATCCAGGCTAGGGCATTTACTCAACAATGCCCTTTCGCTCACTCCCATGTTCTGCCAATTGGAACAATCGCTATTCCTCTTAAGCTTGCTTCTAACCGGTATTTTTTTTATTTATTATTTTTGCCGCACACACCGTCCATTAGCGGCGGTTAAACACCACCATCGATTGATCCAACGTTTAGGCGTATTCGTATTGATGACGTGTGCGGTGATAGATATTTTCGGGTTTCACGCACTGGCCATCCGCTTGACATCATCTGGGTTGATGACTTTTATTGTTATTTTTATGACCATTATTGTCATCCAAGGTATCAATAAAAGTTATGCCATGTTAAGCCACCATCCTCAGACTCAAGGCCAAGTGATCAAATATTTTGGTTATAAAAAAGATCAGGTATTTACAGAATTTTTAATCTTAAAAACAACGATCCAAATGATGGTCATGGCATTGAGCCTTTATTTGGTCGTGCGTAGTTGGGGATTTGCCGCTTATTATTTAGAACGCGTGTATACACCGCTTTTTAATGGCATTCAGCTGGCCAATACCACCATTTACCCCACACGAATCGTTCTGGGCGTATTGATCTATTGCCTCATGTATTTATTCTTTCGAAGCCTCTCGACGGCCATCAGTCGGCACCAACAATTTGAGGATGAAGAAGAAACGCAAGTGGCCATTGCCTCCATCCTCACGTATGTCGGCTTTACTCTGGCCTTGATCAGCGCATTATTGGTCGCTGGATTTAATTTTACAGGTTTGGCCATTGTGGCCGGTGCACTATCCGTCGGTATTGGTCTTGGGTTACAAAGCATCGTCAACAACTTTGTGTCAGGCCTTATTTTACTGATTGAAAAACCCATAAAACCCGGTGACCGAATCAACATTGACGGTGTGGAGGGATTTGTAAAAAAAATCAGGGTCCGTTCAACGCATCTCATCACGCCCGCTTATGAGGACATTATTGTACCCAATTCCGATTTAATTACACGTCGCGTCACCAATTATGTCTACAGTAACAAGCAATGCTCGATTAATTGCGACATCAATGTGCCCAATGGTTGTGATACTCAACGCGTGCGTGCCGTGCTATTGGACGCCGCCATGGCTCATGAGGATGTCATCAAAAGCGGTCGCAACAAACCTTATGTTTTATTCCGCTCGTTTCAAGAAAAAACATTGTCTTTTCAGTTGTGCTGTTTAATCAAAGACGTGAATAAAAAACTAATGGTGCAAAGTGATTTAAATTTTGTAATTGATGACGGATTAAGGGAAATAAACACATGAAAAAAGGCCTGCTACTGATAAACATTGGATCACCCGACACACCCTCCATCAAAGACGTTCGGCGCTATTTACGTGTGTTTCTTTCCGACAAGCGTGTGATTGACTTGCCCGTCTTGCTGCGTTTAGTGTTGGTCTATTGCTTTATACTCCCCTTTCGACCTCGCCGATCCGCCGAAGCCTATCAAGCCGTATGGACCTCAGAAGGCTCCCCTTTATCCCGCAACAGTGAGCGCATGCGCCAATCATTGCAAACGCAACTGGGTATGAATTATCAAGTCGCATTGGGCATGCGTTACGGAAAACCGAGTATTCAAACCGCATTGGAATCACTCAATGCATGCGATCACATCACGGTTTTGCCCCTTTACCCTCAATATTCTTCCGCAGCAACCGGGTCATCGATTGAGGACGTGCTGAACAGGCTGGCGTCCAAACCCATTTTCCCATCCATAACCGTGATTCGTGATTTCTACCAACATCCAGCCTACATCAAAGCGCAAGCGGCAGAAATTGCCCCTCACATCAACGACCATGATCACATTTTATTCAGTTATCACGGATTGCCTGAAAATCACCTACTCAAAGAAGGATGCAACCCTGTCTGTGTTGAAGCGTGCCGCCCCAAGGGCGCGGCACGTGGTTGTTACCGCGCGCAATGCTTAGAAACCACCGCGTTGATCGCTAACACATTGAAATTAAAAACATTCAGCGCATCCTTTCAATCTAGATTGGGCCGAACGCCGTGGATCAAGCCCTACACTGATCAGATCCTGACTGATCTTGCGGCACGTGGCATTAAACGCCTGGCCGTTGTCTGTCCATCATTTGTGACCGATTGCCTGGAGACGCTGGAAGAAATAGGGATTCGAGCCAAAGAACAATGGCTAGCCTTAGGCGGCGAGGTGTTTACATTCATTCCATGCATGAATGAGAGTCCATTATGGATGGATGCCCTCGTGGAAATCACGACGCATCCATGAACCTTATTTTTAGACTTTGATTATGCGGCCACCCTCATTCCAGGCTCTTCAATGACGTCAATAACCGGGTCAACGGGCGGTTTGAAAAATCCGACCTTCACCTTCAACCGCTCATATGCCACGTTCAGTTCTGGCTTATAAAGACCCATCCATTCAAAAAAGGATGCGACACACTGAACCAACCAACCATACGTCAATGCATCGTATTGCGCGTATGCTAACAACGTGGTTTTAAAATCATCCCTTTGAATCATGCCTTGTATCACGGCCAGGCGTTCTTGAGCCGGTAACGCTTGATCGAGCACCCGTCGTTCTATCTCTTCTATCACAAGGCGTTTGGCCGTCAATGTGACTTGGCTTTCAAATCCAGACGAAAAATCGCTGTGTGCATTCAGGTACAAATCCGCTTGCTGGGCTATCATATAAGCATCCATTTGCTCAAGCGCCTTCTTGATTTCAGCCAATTGTTGATAATAAATGCCTTGCTCCACTTCAAATCGTTGCATTTTTTCAGTTAAAACAGTCAAAATGGCGCCATCAATGTCCTCTAAATGCTCAACCATTGTCAATACAGTCAATTCTAAACCCTGTACAAACCTGGATAGCGCTTGATCATGCTCCAGACTCACCCCTTTCCATCGCTCGGATTGGCGATGCAATGATTCGAGCATGTAATTTTTTTTAAAGGCGATATTCAACCGCACTTGCTCTGTCAATTGCTGGCCTAAATAATGAATCTTATCACTTGCCGCATCACGCGCTAATTGCTGAGAGGCTATTTGTCCCGTCAGATCTGCCTTGCAAATGTTCAGCAATGTGGTCATCGCCTCACGGTCGGCCTGATTATCCGGATTTAAGCAATCCATGGTGGGCGCATCACCTAGATCCGCTTCGTATTCTCGGGCAAGACAGGGTGTTGAAGCATTTAATAAAGGGAGAATCGTTGCTCTAAATGACTCCTTGAAGGCTTTCTTTCTCTCTTCATCGTACTCAAGGTAGGAGGATAACCTAGGCATAAAGGCATCTATTTTGCGCTGACTATCGCCTGAGCTAGCTTGACGATGGGTTGCTGCCGCCAACCTTAAATGGGCCGCATCAATTCGTCTAACAAAATCATCGATTTGAGTGGCCAATTGAATGTGGCGTGCGGCATGAAGATCTAAGGACGTCAGCAAGCCTTGATAATACACGTCCAATATCTGTTTCATGGGATGGCTCACCAATCCCGAGCGAAAGCCTTCTTTTTCTTCCCATTCATCCGCTTTTAACAGCGCAGGGGTTAATACATCTCGATGAATAGATCCCACACGATTCATCACCGTTGCATGAGAATCACGTATCGCACTCAACACGTCATCCACCTTGCTTTTCATGGTGTGAAACAAAGCCATCACCGCGGGGATTTCAAAAAATAAAGCCAATGAGCCATTGGATTCCAGTATTCGCATGATCTCAGCCGAGACGTCTCTTGCAGCGGCTTGAGCGATGGCTGATGGTAAACCCTCGGTGCCTGCACGAATCTGATGTGGAAATAAGCTCAATGCATTGACGATAAAAAAAATAGCATCGGGATCGCCTGGCTGATAATGATCTTGTAATGCGAATAACTGCACTTGAAGAGAATCGCTCAGTGATGCAAAACACATGCTAGAGATGTCAGCACGGGTCAACACTTTAGCGATAGACAAACTAGGAGAGCGCTCTCCGGCCAAGCGCAATGCCAACCATTCTGCTTGAAGAGGACCACTCAGTGACGCAAAACACATGCGAGAGAGTGGGTCAGAAAAATCAACAAATAATGTTCTTAGAGTGTGATATGCTAAATGAGCCGAATACACAAAGTCTAAACATGTTTTAATATAAATTATTTTTACACTGCCATCATCCAGTTGCTCCAATTTTTTGCACGATTTTTCCAAGAAATACAATGCATTGGCCCATTTTTTAATGGGTAACAGTTTGCGTGCCTGCCTCAGCTCCGCCAAGGATTCATTCAAACCCGGCATGAGATAATAAGTATTGATCTCTGGAAATGGAGGGTCGCTTTTGAGGTGTTTAGCGGCCTTCAGATGCGCTTGAATGGCCGGGTTCAACGCGTCAAAAATAGGCACTAAATGCTCACGAAAGCGAGCAACCCATTCTGATAAAATAGCGGTTTTCAACACACGCGTCGCTCTTTTTTCGGCATACAAATCTTGTGTCAAGGGTCCTAGTACTGCCGGTGCGTTGCAAGCTGCGCGAGCACGGCATACGTCCAATTTCTCCTGGTAGTTAAACAGCCAGAACCGTTGTTGCGGCTCATACGCACCATCAACAAATGGCGATTCAATGAGTAGCGACTCAATGCATTTTTCATTCAAGCGTTGACGAAATTTAAGCGTCTGACTTTCCTTTGAAAGATGGCTTGCCAACGCGTATTTTATTGTGATTATCGTGTCCAATCGCGGCCCATCACCGAATACAAGCCCCTTCACTATCGCATTACTCAACCGAATATCCACCCCAGCAAGGTAGGGTTGTATCAAACGAAATGATTCGATTAAGTCAGCCTTGACGGCATCATCCAATTGACTCAGGCGCGCCGATGGTTCATATTGATGCAGTGTATTAAAAAATTCGTGGCATTGTGCCTGTACCACATCCAGCTGCTCGAGTGCAAATCCATCCTCGGCATGCCGTCGGTAAGCTTGATTACAGCGCTCAAGGCCTATCGATGGCAGAATCTCTTGATCCGGCACCCAATCAATCCCCCATCCAATACAAAGGCCACGGCATTGCAGGTCAAATGTATCGATTATGCCCATCAACGGGGCCGATAATAAACCGGGCGCCAACATCAGCGCACACTCTAATTCATCCACGCATGCGATAAATGTTGAGCTCACGTCTTTCAACTGCACCCATTTCTCTTGAATGAAATGCGCGTTGGCGGCATTAAGATGTGCCAATTCATTTAAAATATCAGCCTGCAAAGCAAAGAAAGGTCTCACATGATAGAGATAAACAGAGTGATTGGATAAACTGATCCCCCCTATTTGAAACCCCTCAAACCATTCAAGAATCGCCGGCGCACTGATGTTCGTGCGTGTGTGCGGCGCATCCGTAGCACATGCATCCACATACGTTGTAATGCGTGCGAGGTAACCCGGTAGCAACAAGCCCAATTGGGTTAAAAACAGATAATTCATCTGGCGTAATGGCATCACACCATGTCCGGTGAGAGCGCCCATTTTTTGGGCTGCATTTAAATGCTTTTCATCCCGAACAAAAGACAATGTATTCGTTTGTAGTCTTGGAATCAACGGCATGAATGCCGCCAATTCTTGATGAAATAAATCTGAAAAATCAACCTCCACGTGAGTGAGCAGCTGAAGCATTTGATACACATGATCGAGAAGACTGGGTACATCCTGATAAAGGGATGAAGGAATGGAACAGAGTATGTTCGCATATGAACCATGACCTAGAGCGATTTTCGAATCCAGTATTAATGCTATTTTTTCCGCATGATAGAGCGCATTGACGATTTTTTTAATTTGTGAGATAGGTGCCGGATCGAAGACCCATAGCGCTTCATCAAAGGGCTGCTCTTCAGACCTATAATCTCGCATCAGTAAAGCGGTCATTTCAGGACTGAATTCAGGCCCTTGTAGTCTTTGCATCACTTGTTGGACTGTCAGGCAATCAGACTGAATAAAAAGATGTCCTGTAGCTCGATCCGTGGGCATTTTGCATCTAAATTAAACCAATATTTCATGATCATACACAACTCGTATCGAGTCATCAATCCAATGTTCGATTAGCCCTTAAGTTCATAAAAACAAAGCGATTATTGGGTGTGCTGGCGAAGTCAAACGTCGCTGCAACCAGGCTCAATTGATTCATGCATGCACGAATACTATGAGCGAGTGACACAGGCAAGTGATAGGGCTCCGCTATCGGCGTCTGAGGCGTTATTTTTTCAGCCGTAAGAACCGAACGAAAACAGATCACATGAATGGCATAGTTCATGATGACTTTCTTTTGAAAAATGCCAGGGCCACTCGGCCACGATGTGCTTGACATTAACTCAACGAGCGGGTGTGCGTCTTCGAGCAGCGGCTGATACATCACCCCATCCTGGGCATGTGCATCTAAAAAACCTCGGATTTCATTTTTATTATTTGAACACAAAGTAGTTGGGATCGTCATCCCGCTGTCGCTAGCACATTTCAATTGCAACGGTTTAAAATGGGCCCGACGAACCACATCGGGAGAATGAATCCACTCAGCATTCGGTACTAATAATTTCATGCAAACTCAATACGATAATTAACACCAAGAAACAAATGTTAACATCTGATGGTCAGCCATGGAATACGTTATTAAAAATATAATATGAATAGCGGTTTGGTATGTATTTGGCCTCAAAAAACTGTTATTCTGTTGGCGTTTGCAATGCACGCCCAAACCCTGCATTCAATACACGGGGCTCTCTAGATGATCAATACTGCTCATAAAAATCGTTATCTCGACTTTTCTCATCGACTGGTTGCTAGCATGAAACGTGCCGGACATACCGACACGCGTTCACCCAGTGGTATATCGGTCAAAACCATGGCCGAAACGATGGGTGTATCCGAGCAAATTTGTCGTCGATACCTCCGGGGTGATGCGCTGCCGGATTATGATAAAGTAACCACCATCGCACGCTTTTTATCCATATCGCCCGGTTGGCTGTTGTTCGGAAATGAACCCGAAGGATTCAGCACAAACGATCAGACCATTTCGATGAATGCAGCACTGCTTCATTATCTACTCGAGCGAAGCCATGCCTTCTATATCATGCAAACGCCCGAACAAACCCATGATTTTCCGGATTTTGTCCTGGCTCTCATCAACGATATCAGCGCGATTGATGCCCACCCGGATACCCTTAAAAAAATAGTTGATCTAGCCGTGAGCTCCATTTCTTCCTTTGAGGAAAGAAAAATGAAGAAAAATAACCCTAGCGCGTCTTCGCTGTAAACGGATATGAAACAATGGATGTCATCCATACGCTCCACCCCCTAGCACACCCTCTTTTGTTTCAACACAAAAGAAAGCTCTTAAGCGTATTCAGTGATGTGATTGGCATCAATGAGATTGACCACATCTCCATGGCATGCATCACGCACGCAAACGAAATCATTTATCTATCGCATACGCCATCGATTGAATATCAATTAATGACATCGGACCTATGGAGCTACGATGCGTTGCATGCCCCGCATTTTTATACCAATGACCAACCCAAATTATGGTCTGAACTATATCACTCAGATAAATACCATGCGTTACATGCCATAAAACAGGCAAAGCACGGCTTTAAAACCGGTTTCTCAATCCCAACCCAACAGCATGGACTCCACCTGGTTTATTCCTTTGCCACAAAATCACCCACACCCGATCCTGATTTAGTTTTTTTAGCCCGGCGCGATGAATTTTTGAGTCTAGGGCATTACTGTTTTAACAAACTATCAGATCTGGTGCTGCCTCACGTGCACGCTTCAAATCGGGTCCCACAAAAAAAATCACGCGATCACTTAACCTTGGTGGTCAACAATACCCGGCATTCATCCATGCATTCCGAACACCTAGAGCGAGTATAACCATGCGATATCCACATAAAATCCTGTTGGCCGGCTTGATGGGCAATTTAATCGAAGCATTTGATATGGCCATCTGCGGTCTATTGTCTATTTTTTTAGCCAAATACTTGACGCGCGATACCCAAGATAGCCTCGTCATCATATTGGCTACCTTTTTTTTAAGCTTTCTAGCCAGGCCAATCGGGGCCGTGATCTTAGGCCTGTGTTCTGATATTTATGGCCGGAAAAAAACACTGGTCGCCTCTATTCTTGTCATGGGGCTATCCACGGTGATGATTGGTTTGATTCCTTCGTATCCCATCATTGGCTCATGGTCGCTATTCCTTTTGTTGTCATGTCGACTCATTCAAAGCCTGTCGTGTGGTGCTGAGTACTTAAACTCTGCATCGTTTCTTGTGGAATCATCCGATCCTGAATCCATGGGGTATTCGGGTAGCTGGGCCTCATTTGGCGCGACGGCAGGCACACTGCTGGCCTCTATGTTACTGTTATTCATGTTCCGAGCGATAGACGCTTATCCCACGATAGAGTGGGTTCTTTGGCGCGTGCCATTTGTGTTTGCTTTATTAGGGGCGATGATCGGAGTGTATATTCGATCGTCAATTCCTGAAAGCAAGGCGTATATTCTTCACTATGCAACGCAAGATAAACCGCTTTTTGTTAACATATTAAAGGCCTCCTTCCGGCACATGCAAGCGCACAAAACCCCGTCTATTTGCGTATTTATATTGAGCAGCGTAGGCGTATCCATCACCTGCTTAATCTACCTATTCCCCTCCATGCAAGTGCATGTGAATCACCTCTTTACGCTCTCTCAAATCCTCACATCCAATATCGTCTCGCTCACGATGATGCTGTGTGCATTTCCTTTCATGGGAAAGTTATCCGATATCATCGACCGAAAGCGCTTGATTCGTTACGCAGCCACCTCCCTACTGATCTTACTGTATCCCTTTTATTGCATCCTCCATACGGGCACCTTTCAAGCGTTGCTGACCATACAAGCCATCATAGCCATTCCGGCGGCGCTTTATTTTGCCACCGCCCCCTCTTTTTTCGCAAGCCTGTATCCAATACACCTACGGTGCACCACGCTCTCGCTGATTTATTCAGTGGCCGCCAGCCTCGCTGGAGGATTGGTCCCGCTGGCATCGATTTATTTAATCCAATCCACGCAAAACCCAACCGCGCCACTGTTGATTGTTTTATGCGAGGTCGTACTGATGTGGAGAGTGCTGCAACGGTTGCCACTCAATGGTGAGGTTATCGTCTCCGAAAAAATCGGGGTCCGTTTTTAACGTGTTGCGTATCGTTCGTTGCAATGCTAGAATAACTAGTGCGACTAGTTTGATGGGGGTGAATATGCAATCATGGCAATTACAACAAGCAAAAGCTCATTTAAGTGAATTGGTCAAAGCCGCATCAGATGGTAAACCACAGGAAATTACACTAAGGGGAAAGCCTGCTGTTATTGTGCTGTCTACTGAGCAATACATCCAGTTGCACAAGCCTCAAGTTGGCCTTGTTGCATTTTTACGTCAATCGCCGCTGGTTGGCATTGAACTAGATTTGGAGCGAGATAACAGCTTACCTCGAGAGATTGATCTATGAGTTATTTACTCGATACCAATGTGCTTTGTGAAATAGTCAAATCCAAACCTGCACAAAATGTCTTGGATTGGTTCGATCATGTACCAGAAAAAAATTTATTCATCAGTGTGTTAACGCTGGGGGAAATCCGAAAGGGCGTTGAAAAAATCGGGGATGTAAAACGCAGGGAATTCATCCGATTATGGCTCGAAAATGATCTGCCCACGTATTTTTCAGAACGAATTCTACCTGTTAATTTAACCGTAGCGGATCAATGGGGCCGGTTACAAAGCCACTTGAAAGGACGCGTGCTTCCGGCTATTGATGGACTACTCGCTGCAACCGCTTTAAGTCATCATTTGCGAATGGTAACACGTAACGAAAAAGATTTTATCAATTGTTCACTTGAAGTGATTAACCCTTGGATATGAATTATTTTGTCCAAACTCCTTTACAAGCAGAATGGATGCGTTGTCTGCGAGCAGGAAATCAAGGGGTGGAGTCGTAAAAAGAAAGAGGCTTTGATCAGCGATGATTGGGATGCAGTATCACATCACGCAAAACGAAAGAAAAAATTAGGTCAGTGCAACATCAACGAACCCTTCGAGACGGCGCGTTGAGTTTCCGTGCATAATGATGAAGATCGATTTCGCGCCTCCTCAGGGCGAACGGATCTTGGAGTATTGGGATTAAA
>JAOAUO010000109.1:16089-42982 GCA_030157565.1 Legionellaceae bacterium | reverse complement strand
ATAAATCTGTTCTCACAGGCCAAACCGATCCATCCCCTCTCCACCGCGCGCAGCGGGGGGGAGAGGGCTAGGGTGAGTGCTTAATCGTGGGTTAGTGTTTTTTCGCAAAAACAATTCTATCCCTTTGATTTAATGATGCAATGGAGCACCTCCAAAGTTCAAATTTAATGAGTCGCTTGCGCGACAAGCTTTTATACCCCCCTCACCCTAACCCTCTCCCTCACGCTGCGCGCGGTGGAGAGGGGAGCTGATCTTTTTTGTCTCTCGTTATTTCACCCATTGGGTGATCGATTTTAAAAATAAAAAATCCTGATTACCTCGAGCCTATAAGGCAATCAGGCATTTCTAATTTATTTTGGTGACATATCCAGGAAAAACTCACAGGTCGCTTGCCCTACTCATTTACATCTCGATTGAAGGAGGCGCCTCCATGCACCGAAATGCCCCTCGCTCAAAATCCATTTTATCAACCATCGCCCTAAAGATGGATGAGCGTCTCATATTTGGACGAAATGACATGCATTTTTTTGCATGTCGTTTCGTCCAAACTCCAAAAACTTTTATTTCATCCCATTTTATACCTATAATCTGTTAGGCATCCAAATAGTCTGCTAGGATGTTTATGAGAACCGTTATTTTACTAATAATATACAAGGATGATCATCATGAAAAAATCAACATTAGCGATTGCTGCATTACTGACGACATTGGCCACCGCCACTATCATGCCGGCCGCATATGCGGATGATGCGACAGAAAGTACGAGTACTGCACCTGATACGACTACCACGACTCCCGATACGACCACACCAGATGCTACCACTACACCCGACACGACCACATCAGATGATACTGGTAGTTAATCATTAGCCCCAAATAAAAAAAAGGGGACAAAGTTCATGTCCCCTTTTGAAACGCCTATTGTTGATCGCAGTTTTAATCGCACCCATGATGCCCCTCTGATTTGCACCCCAGATTGCCTGGTTGTATACTGAACGAGACCGGACCGTTCTTGTGAAAAATAAAAAGCCTTAACGCGCATCACCGCCTTTTGCCCGCAGGGTGAATGGTTAAAAACCAACAAATAAACTGGATCATGAACTCACTTAAATGAAAACACACATTGATATTCAACACGCTTGCAACAATAAACCGCCCGTCTCCGATTCGCTTTTAATCCAGTGGGCTAACTGCGCCATCGAAACTCAAACGGGGCCTGCTGAAGTCACGCTGCGTCTGGTGGAACCAGATGAAATCAAGCAACTCAACCACCTCTATCGCCAGCAGGATAAAACCACCAATGTACTGGCCTTTCCTGCCGACTTGCCTGACCATATTGCATTGGACTGCCCTTTTCTGGGGGATATCATCATCTGTCCTGCGGTCTTGTTGGATGAGAGCATGGCCTTGCATAAACCCCTGGACGCGCACTGGGCGCTGATTGTCATGCATGGCATATTGCATTTATTAGGCTATGATCACATTGAGGACCATGACGCCGCCGTCATGCAAGCCCTTGAAATCAAATTGCTGGCACAATTGGGTTTTGATAACCCTTATGAGGACCGCGACATTGAACCCACATGATGAAACACAGTCCTGGTTTATACGGCTGAGGCAGTTTTTACAAATTGAACCACAAAACAAAGAGCAACTCGTCAGTTTGTTGCGAGATGCGCACGGGCGAAACCTCATCAATGCAGAAACACTCACGATGATTGAAGGCGCTATTTTGTTTGCTCAAATGAAAGTCCGTGACATCATGCTGCCTAAAAAACAAATGACCTGCATCTCACAACATGCGTTATTGCATGAAGTCATCGCAACGGTTACCGAATCCGGGCATTCTCGCTTTCCGGTCACCGGTGACACGCCGGATGAAATCATTGGTATCCTGCATGCAAAAGATTTGTTGCGTTTTCAAGCATCGCCCACGATGGCTTTTGATTTACTCGACATCGTTCGCCAAACCACCTTTACTCCTGAAAGCAAGCGCCTGGATTTATTGCTCAGTGAATTTCGCGTGAACCGGAACCACATGGCCATGGTGGTCGATGAATATGGCGCGGTGACAGGCTTTGTTACACTCGAAGACATCATTGAGCAAATCATAGGCGACATTGAAGACGAATTTGATATCGATGAAGAGGCCTACATCAAAGCCCATGCCGATGCGCACTACATTATCAAAGCACACACACCCATTGATGAATTCAATGAGCAAATGCATGCGAATTTTAGTGATGAATCGTACGATACCATTGGCGGCATCGTCATGACGAACTTTGGCCACCTGCCTAAACGCGGTGAAGTGATACTCATTGATGATTTTGAAGTCAAACTCATCAATGCCGATGCGCGACGCATTAAATTGCTGGAGTGTTTTGATCGCCGACTTTCGAAACCCAGTGCGACACCAGCATATGGAGACACACGCGCATGACTGGTAACGTATTAATTGTCGATAAAAATACCGAACTGACTCAGCTACTCACGCAGCATTTACAGCACGATGGATTCATTGTAGAGGCCGTCCACGATGGAGAAACCGCCTTAAAAAAAGCCCTCAATCAACCGTTTGATGCCATTATTTTAGATGTGATGTTACCGAAGATGAACGGGTTCGAGGTATTGCGAGCCATCCGCCAACATGCAATGACACCCGTGCTCATGCTCACAGCGCGCACCGATGACGTCGACTGCTTGGTGGGGCTTGAAATAGGGGCGGATGACTATTTAACGAAACCGTGCAACCCACATGAGCTGATAGCACGCCTACGCACCATATTACGGCGCACTCAAAAAACACCCCTGCACAAAGCCATCATTGAACACCCTCATTTTCAAGTGGATTGTGCCAAACGGCAAGTCCTGGTTGCAGGCGTTGCACTGGAGCTCACCAACACTGAATTTAACATCTTTGAAATGCTAATTAAATCGCCCGGACAAGCGTTTTCTAAAGAAGAGCTCACCGAATATGCCCTCGGCCGAAAATACACCGCGTTTGATCGCAGCATTGATGTACACATTAGCAATTTACGCAATAAATTGGGCGATCATTCGACGGACAATCCTTGGATTAAAACGGTTCGCGGTTTTGGGTATTTATTGAATCATTGACCATTCTTGGCGTTTAAACACGATAATTGTGCTGAATGCTCAATCTGTAGTATAGTCTCGCTCCTCGAAATCAATTTGACGACCCTCATGACTACGTTTAATCAAAACACCACATCAGCCCACCTAGCCGCGGCCTATATTCAAGACAGAGCACCTCATTTTAAACCCAGAATAGGCATTGTGTTGGGCTCAGGCTTGGGCGAATTTGCAACTCAACTCGAAAACCCCATCTGCATCGCTTATGATGACCTACCCGGCTTTCCCAGCACCACCATCAAAGGCCATGGGGGATGTTTGACACTGGGCCAAATCGCGGGCGTGAGCATCGTGTGCTTGTCTGGCCGTGCGCACCGCTATGAAGGCAACACGGATGAAGCCGTAAAAACTTACGTGCGCACATTGAAATTATTAGGGTGCGATTATTTTCTAGCAACCAATGCCGCAGGATCGCTGAACGAAGCGGTTGCACCCGGTGAATTGATGCTGATCACCGATCACATCAACATGCAACCCGGCAATCCATTGGTCGGTCCGAATGACCACGCATTCGGCCCGCGTTTTTTACCGTTAGACGAGGCGTATAACCTAAGCTTACGCGAACAATTATTGAGTGCAGCAGACGCTGAAAGCATACGACTGCATCAAGGCGTTTATATTGCCGTATTAGGGCCTAACTATGAAACCGCCGCTGAGATTCGTGCCTTTCGAATGCTAGGGGCAGACGCTGTGGGCATGTCCACGGTGGCTGAAGTGTTGATTGCACACCACTGCGGGATGAAGGTTGCGGTCATCTCCACCCTAACCAACTTTGCAACAGGGCTCAACAAAACCGCGCACAGCCATGATGATGTCCTGGACACAGCCGCGCATGCCGTTGAAAAATTAAAACGCCTCTTAAACCGTTTTGTAGCAACACTGGCGTGAACTGGGACAAAATACTCACGGCACAGCACGCCTCACTCAACAAGCCGCACAGACCCATTCTTCGCGAGGATATTGTGCCGCTCGTTGATTTCACGCGGCTGGATGCACAAGCCACAGCAGATGAAATAGCCCAATGTGCCCAAAAAGCCATTGAATGGCATGTCGCGGCCTTGTGTATCCTCCCGCAACATCTAGAAATGATACCTGAAACCATTCCCATTCCATGCGCCACGGTCATTAATTTCCCCACAGGGAACGACCTTCATGCGTTCAATTTAAGCACCATCGAGCAAGCAGCGACTCACGCATCGCTGCATGAAATTGATTATGTATTTCCTTATCAAGCCTACCTCGCGGGCCAGCAGACACAAGCGCTCTCGCATTGCCAAGAAGCGTATCAACTGAGCCAACACCACGACCTGCTCTTTAAAGTCATCCTCGAAACAGGCGCCCTGCCCTCTCTCGATATCATTTATCAACTGAGTTTGGATGTGATATCGCATGGGTGCGATTTTTTAAAAACATCCACCGGAAAGATTGCCGTGGGTGCGACCATTCCAGCGGCGGTCGCCATGCTCTCGGCCATCTCGCATTCACAAGCAACCTGCGGGATTAAATTTTCCGGTGGAATCAAAACCATCGAACAAGCCGGCACTTATCTGCGTTTAGCTGAACACATGCAGCACTTAACTGCAAACAAACAATGGCTTCGATTTGGAATGAGTCAGCTGGTGTAACGGTCTTATGGATTCTGAATGTAGACAGGCTCTTTCATACCAGCAAAAACAGACTGAATATTTTCGTTGTTGTAAACGCGCACTGTACAATAATCAGGCATCGAATGATTGCTAATGAAAATCGATAATTCAACGTTATCAAGGACTCCTCAATAGCAGACCGTGTTTTTGCATGTCGTTTTGTCCAAACCCCAAACATATAATTTCAACTATACTCCCTAAGAACTTCCCCTTAACCATTTGAAACCAAAGGCATTTCAATAAGCTCAAATCCTAACATTTTAGCGCGTTGATTTAGGTTATTTATAAGCCGATCACGGTATTGTTTTGTCGAGTAGGCATTGATGCCTCCTTATATTTATTTGGTTTATAAACGTGAGAAGACATAACACCCCTCACAGAACCGTACTTGAAGATTTCCCTCATACGGCTCTTCAACTTAATTCACATCTCATGTGGTAACGTAAAAATTGTGCTTTATTTTGGGCTTTGGCAGTGGATAATGATGAAGATACGTCTCCATCTTAGCCCAGCTCATTGCCTTCTTTTGACTTCTTCTGTTCATCCATTTCCTAGCCAGTTTAACTGCCAGCGCATAGAACTTATGAATCGATATGTAGTTTTCACTCACCCCATAGTATTCATAATGCCCTCTAAGTAATGGCACTAAGTTAAGCTGCTTTATTCATGGACACCCGTGGTTCTTGTAATCTAGGAAATGCTTTTGGCCTTCGTTTTACACACCTTGGCTCATGGCGACCAGATCGATTTCCTACTTTTTTATATGCAATACCTTTGAGTAACTGAGCATATGCAGCTGGGTTGTCTTTATTTAATATACCTGCTGCTTAGAAAGATTTGATCACCAGCTTGGCTTCGTCGGTTTTTTCCATTGAGCAATATGATCTTTTTTTCCGAGACGTTTACCTCGACGAAAATCTTGTTTGCGAGCCGCATGCATTGAAAAAACACCATCTATCTCCATACGTATCAAGGCTGCCATCAAAAAAAAAAGGGTAATAACAATCACCTAAAATTAATTCACCTGATTTCAATGTGCTCACTAATTGTCTTAATAGCGCATGTTCACCTGTCTTTTTTCCGCTATACGGTCCTATTGCAACATCCATGACCACTCCTGTGATGTAATCAATGATCGCAACAATGCGTGCAATAGGGAAACCCAATCCTTTTTTTTGGGATTCAGGTTGAGGGTAAGCGGCTTGGTTTTCTGGTGTGTCAGGCATTGATATCGTTGACCCATCAATCAATTTAATTTTTTGCCCACGCCACAACCACTCATTCGGAGTGCTATCATCCATTTATTGTGCTACCTCTCTGGTTAAGCCGGCTAGGATTTCTTCTGACAATCGCGATCGGGCCTGACTGTAAGCGGCGGTATTTGCTGATGGGGGCTGTCCGCCTTCTGCAATGGTAGCGGCAATCACTCGAGTTACTGCTGCCTGTTGTGTCTGATCATCATCCATTACTTGTGATAATAGTGCATGTACAGTCACTGCCGGCGTATAAATTCGTTTCCGGTGATGAATTTCATCCAAGTGCCTCATGACTGTTTCATTAGAAAGAACTTCGTTGAAGGGTAGCCCAACCTTATTTTTATACTCGGAGATAACATTTAATTGGTGATTTATAGACAAAAAATTGGTATAAATAGGCACAACGCGGATCCTTTGCATTTGTTATTATTTTTCGAAAAAGCATAATAATGCAAGGGGGATGCGCCATCAACTAACCATATGTTAAATATCTGTTTTTTACTGGCTTGAATGGCGTTGTCGCATAGTTGAGCAGCTTAATTTAGTGCCATTACTAGATAACCCTCTATTTTAATGCGTTAAACTGGCATGGACGCCGTTTTGCGTTGAATTTAATTGTGCTTGTAATTTCAACATATAGCTGCGCCATCTATCCGCTCCTTTATAGCCCCGTTAACACCTGGGTGACCCCCTTTCGTCGTATGTGTAATTTCAACACGATGATTTATGAGAATGGACTCAGAATAACCATGACCTTTGCATTACGACATACATATTTTTCCATTAACGATTGTGAGATAAACCACTGGAATTAACCTGAGGATGATCTGGCTCAAATACAATGTCTCTCAACGTAGCAATCTTCCCCAACTCACCTTGATATAAAACAGGTTTACAAGACTCGGGGATAGGCATATCATTTTTTAAAAAATTGATCAACGCACGTACAGCAGTAATTTTTTCTTTTTTCGAAAAACCAAAATTCATGATCGTAAAAAAACCAAAAAATGACAGCTTGGTCTTGTAATCAGTATCTAATATTCGTTTATAAAGATATGACTCTGCTTCATTCAATTGGATTTGTTTGAGTGCCGCGTTAACATCTTTGCTACGAGCATCATGATACGCAGCCCAGTCACCAACACTAGAACCAAAAAAACTTGGTTGGGTACAGAGACGAGACGCCGCTATGTTTTGAATATCTGTTTTCACAAAGTCTAACACTGTAGATTGTATGTGTTTCGAACTGTATAAATTGATGCCTAATTCTACCATGTATCTTTCAATCGCATCCAGATCTGCAGAATTTGTTATCTTACCGGTTGTTGCCTGGCCAACTGCATCTATTATATTCTGCACTCCAGACACAATCTTTTGCTCATACTCATAAGCAGTGTTACAAAATCCAATTTCGATCTGGTCGTTTTTATGAATAAATATTATTTCTTTTGAATCAATGATTTTTTTTTGAGTTTCAGCATCTGGATCAGATGATAAGACTTTTACAGAGCGTTTTTCTACATATTGGGGATTTATTTTAATTTCAAATTCGCGAATGCGTTTATCAGGATTATATGCATAATGTGATGGATTATTTATTCCAGTTTGTATGGTGGCTCTAAGGTTTTGTTTCCAATCCACCCCCTGTGATAACAATAAAACAGCCAATGGCTTCTTATTCATGACCATAAAAAACTGCAGTGGAGTAAAGGAACTTAGAATTGTCTCAGTGTATTTATAAGAACTGAAAGCAACGTCATTAGCCTGGTAAAAAGCGCGATCAATGCCATCCTGAACAACCACTCGAACCTCGCCCTCATACACTTTATTCAAGCATGCCATTCGGTTAGGACTTCTACCAATACATTCAATCAGGGTCGGTAACCAAGCTTCTGTAGTCTCTGGCAAGAAACGATACTCATGCCCTCTATAATGTACTCTCTTTCGAGCGAATGCTTTAAAATAGTCGTCAAATGTTGATTGAATAGTAGTCAGCTGTTGTTCCGTAAACACTATTCCGTATTTAAGCATGAGGCGAAGATGCGCTTGTCCAACTTCAGATTTTAAATTCTCAGACGAGAATTCAATAACCTTTAGCCAGGCATGAAAAGTGGAACTATCTTGCTGTAGTATTGTCTGTCTTAATAAATCATCTTGATGAATACGTCTAATCCCTAATAATGGTAATATCCGTTCCACGGACATCAGTCCTAAATTTAGAAGTATCATGACTGAAGCATCGGATAGTGACTGAATCATTTTGATGGGAATGTTTCCTATGTCTTTCATCAAATCATACTTGTTTTGTAGATCATGAATAATTGACAGAGCGTTTTTTTTTGACAAAAATAAATTTAAGTCGAGTGCATCTTGGAACAATGGATCTGTTATATGCTGCATCAAGCCAGCATCTTCCATTTTTTGTAATTTTATTCCAGCCGTATCGGGGGCACATGTTAAGACTCTGCTTATTAATGAGTTATGGGTGAAATTCTGTCCGGGTTCTAGCAGTAGATGTTTAAATTTTTCATATATTTTATTAAAAGTCGATAGATCTACTGTCTCCAATGCCTGCTCAAGAAGGCTGACTGCAGAATAACCGTTCCTGGGTACATAATTTAACTCATTAATTAAAAACCAAAATGTTTCTAATTCTGTCGCGTCGTCTTTAGAGATTAGCACACATAAGAAGAAAGAATATTCAATAGAGGACGCGTGAAATCCTTCTATGCCATATGTGTCAAATAAGATTTTTAAACAATCCTTTCGATTAGCATCGAATGCGCAGGAAAAAACGTCCTTGGCAAATGCAGAGGCATCTTGACCTTTCGTTTTTGATAGAGCTTCTTCAGCATATCTTTGATTAATGAGCCATTGAAAAAAAGCGCTAGAACCTCCTTTCTCTAACACAACATGAAACAAATTAAACTCATTAAGTACCTCATTAACTACCAACGGTAAATATTCAGGATGTGCGGTTTCATTGGTCCCTTAATTTTAGATTAGTTTATCGAATTGTTCTTTATCTGGGCTTTTCTGAGTCTTTCGAGTGAAGTGAGATTTTGGATTTATTATCTGCCTGCGCCATTTATTAGCGGGTTACTATCCCTGTCTACACCCCTTTCTCTGCCCTCGACAAGAGTTCCTGTTTTAGTTATTATCGAGCCTGTTTTAGGACGTATTTGAGTGGTCTATGTCAAAAAAGGGGGATGGCGAGCATGTTAAATGAAGCGGCTTTGTTCCAATCCCAGCGTAAAACGCACTTTACCGCTAATTCGCTGCAAAAAAGATTCCTAGCCCTATACAAAAAAACCGAGATCAGCCGCGCTAGCCCACACCCTGGACGACGCACATTCATCACTCGACTCATTGAAAGCCACTCAGATCGGCTAAAACAAATCACCGATCGGGCGGCGTTCTAATGACGCCCTGGTTTTTGATGCCGTCCTTTTTCCAAGTTTTGAACGTTAATGACCCAAGAACGTATCACCATATACGATTTGAAAAAGATACCCGTTATTATTCCATGTGCATCGAAAAAGATTTGCTGGATGATTGGGTCATCGTTGTCATCAACGGACGCATCCAAACCAAACTCGGGCAAGTACGTACACTGGCCTTCGCCAGCTTTTCTGACGCATTCGATCATTTTTGTAGCATGATTCAAGTACGTTTGAAACGTCACTACCACTTGAAATCATACCAAGGTGGCAACCCACTCCTCCTGCAAATACTGACCTTTGCACCCAACACGTTGATTGAAGATCAAATACAACATGTCACTCCACGTTCGGCAAGTCCCAAGAGACCATCCAAAAATAAAACAAAAAACACAGCCCATTCGACCCCAACACAGATGGATTTTTCATTTTAAACGCACCCCACGACCGCTCCTATGGCCTTGATGACGTCATGCATGACTTGAAAAATACACAAACTGTTCTATATTTAATTTTAAATAATGAACTAAGGGGCTAAAAAATGAAAAAAATAATATACGCTTGTTTAATTTGGGCGTCTCTTCTAAACCTGTCTTATTCGTTTACTATATCAGAGCTTCCAAATAAATTGTATTTGACACAACATTGGGTCAGTTACACCACCAGTTTTGATATTGAAACAAAAACGAAAAAATTAGGCACATTGTATCGCGGCGTTTTATTATTCCCGTTGACGTATAATTTTTATGATAATACGAATCATTTGCTGACAACAGCAAAGGCCCGATTCTTCGCGATTACAGCTCAGTTTGATGTCTATGATGATAAAAACACTAAACTAGGTTCTGTTGAAGAAAAATTTTTAACATTTCTGCCTAGTTTTACGATCTATTCTCCTGATTACGAGAAGTTAGCGCGTGCCGAGATGAATTTTTGGGGCACCACGTTTACCGTGTATGACACGCTAACCGATACGCCCATTGCGGTGATGTCGCGACCTTTTTTTAGAATTAAAAACGATTGGACGATTGATTTTAAAAATAAAGACCTATTATTACAAAGAAACATTGACGTAGGCTTATTTTTAACAACGTTAGCGTTTCAGGGAGACCGAGAGTATTGGGAACAACAACGCAACAACAATAACGTGAGAACGGCCACTGCCGAAGATAATCCAGCGTCTTCTCAAAAGGACACTGTGGACGAAGCCATTAAAAATAAAGTGAAAGCTCGAATAGCTGAGCTAAACTGGAGTGATGTTCCTTTGATGGAACAAGGGCAACTGGAAACGTTGTCAGCAACATTAGAAAACGATTACAACGCGCAAGTGAATGAGACAGCGACGCATGCTGGCCCCAAGGATCAAGTCGATGGATTCGTTGATTTTTGCCTAAATTTAGTTCAGTCAGATCGTCTTACCCCTGCTGATAAAAAAGCAATTTTATATTTATTGCAACTTCGACTGGGTATAGAACGCGTTGGTGAATGAAAAATAATGCTAAATAAAATCCAGGCCTTGACCACCGATCCGACCAGACACTTTATCCAGTCGAGCTTGCGACAAACGACCTTCATGATTCATCAGGAGACTCATCGCTTCGCTCAGAACGACGTGGTCGGAACGGCAGTCAAAGCCAAAACCCATTTTCCATAGTCAGAAAAAACGTGAAAATCACCGAACGCAATACGACCAAAGTAGGCAGGCAAAAACCTAAGTGCTTTTAATTTGATCGGATGCGTGTTATGATTCGAAGATATTAATTGATAAATGTCCCTCGCTCAAGTGGTCTCCAGAGAGCAAGGACTGTTGTAAGGCTTCGTATGTATTCATCCAATCCATCCAATATGACAGTGGTCAATCGCAAGGTTAGTGGTACGTTGCGTGAAAACAGTCTGTATTATTTTATGTGCGACCATTTAAGACAAGAACCGCTTCTCGGGCTTCAGGTGCGTATTAGCCAAGGTGAACGTGAAGCACTTTATGTTTCTATCCCGGTAACGAAGCAATTGAACACCGTTTTTCTAGGATTTGAGCTTAAACAACAACATTTATCGGTTGATCGGCGCATTATTAATGAATCATCACCATTGTCGAGACATTTTTATCCCTCGCACTGTACGTTTGAATATGAGCGTGAACATGAGCGGTGCGTTGTCCATGCATATTTTAATCGCAATGGCCAGGTGAATGATTTTCAGTTGAAAACGTATGTGGTCGAACAGGGAAACCGAGGCCGCACGGAAGGAAGGCAACGGCTGTTAACTCACCATGAAAAATGCATGATACGCGAAAATATTCCGCCTTTTCAGGATTTGTTAAGACGGTTATTGGACAAAAAAGCGGAAACCTATGTTGAGCTGTACAAAAAATCATTTCAAATGGATACAGAAATAGCGGAGGCGATCTGCTCAAAACATTTAGAACAGGCCATGAGGAAAACAGCAGAATTACAGGCTTTGACGCACAAGCTGACGCAGTATAATGATGCGGAAACAGATGGCCGAACGCTCTATTTAACGCGTCTGTTAGAACGTTTATCTGAAGCGAAACCGTCAGGTAGCGATTCATTATCGATAACACGACCTGAGGATCGTAGCTCAGAGAAACCCGCCGATAATGTATCCTTGGGTCAGCCAGAAGTTCCTCAATCCGTGATAGAAAAAAAGATCAAACAAACCAGTCAACAACAATTAATGGAAAAAATAAACCAAATGGGTGATGAGGTTATTGCGTTTTGTAACGATCGTCCGGAGGTTCATTTATGTCTAAATCTCATTGAAATTGAACGATCGTTAGAATCATTGAACGATTTGTTTTTAGAACTAGAACTAAATGATGCATTAAATTCAATAGAAGTCAGGGATTTTGTTTGTGAGCAACGTGCAAAACTACCTATCAATAAAAACCTGCGTGATTATTTTAATGAGCGAGTATTGGCGGGCGATCTGGAGAGTGTGAGCTTTTTATTTCCCATTATTGCTGGGCGTGTAAACATGGGGAATCTATCATTCGAACTCATACAAGCCATTCAAAACAGCTCAGATCCTCAACGTTGTGCTGAACTGATTAAAATAGCCGATTTTTTCTACGAGCAATCAGAATGTTATCGGGCAATCATTGTTCTAAAGAGTCAAATGATTGACTACTACGGCGGCGGCAAAGGAAAGACCATTGCAATCGGATTGTTATTTGATTTATTCAAAAAAAATAATATTTTAGCCTTTGAGATGGCATTACGTCATGGTGTCTTGCCAGATTCATTGCAATTCATGACTGAGAAAACATGGTTTTATGCACTTCAAACTATGAATTATGACCAGAACCCAAACATCCACTTTATTAAAACATTAATGAAATATGGTGCTCAGATAACGTTTCATAAGAACAATGCCCAAGAATTGTCATATAAACTGGTTAAAACGATATTTAAACAATCTAATGTCAATTTGCCAAAAAATATCGCAAAAGAGGCCTTGGATGATAACGGTCATTCAGACAATAAGCCATTGATTGAGGCGCTATCTAACATACAACATGGATTAACGCTTGCACGACGTACAAGAGCCAGAGCTGAAGTGCAGATCGAATTGGCGAAACATGAAAGTACCGAAGTATTACTATTGGAGGGCTCTACGTTAGTGAGCCGGCAGGAATTTAATTCCAGATTTTTACCAAAATCCGCAGGCTCATCTAATGCTGTCTTTCAGAGTAAGGAACAATGTGATCAATTCTCCAGAACGTTACTCACATTGAACGCTCAAGGATATTGTTTTTTATTTTATATCAAAGGAGCGTTGACAGGTGAAAACAGCGCGTTATTCACCTGCGCCAACGATTTTCTAATGAAAGCAAAGACAAGTTACGCTCTCTTACTGATAGACGAGCAGCGGCGCATTATGAGCGCCCTTACTGAGCAAGCCAAGAAGCACAAAGCATTAAAAAAGTACCCTGATGCCTTGTACTGCTTTAATGCCGCACAGATAGCATATACAATGATGGCATTTCCCAGTGCATTTGATCATCAAGCCATGCTTCAGATTTTTGCTTTTAAAGCGAGCGTTAAAAAAATGATGGAATCTCTTTCCGGAGCATCGAACAATCAAGCCATGGTTCAGATGTTTGATATTCAATCTGAGGTTACAAACAAGACGTCTATTAGTAACAGCGCTATACCATACCTTGACGCCTATCATTTCTTAATAAACCTTCCTCCTTCAGCATTGAAGACGCTTGAAGAAACGCCTATTTATTTGTTTATTAACAACAAAATTGCTCAGAGTGGGTTCGTTGATTACACACCCGTTGGCCGCAGCTTGGTTTCATAAATCATAAACAAAAAGACATGTGGACTTAAGCAAAAACCAATCCCAACCACATCAATACTCCATATGCACTGCTCATGGAAAAGGCTCGTAAGCACACGCTTGCATCACGACTGCGTATGAGCGTTTGCTGATAAATCAATAGTCCACCCGCAGCACACCATATGCTATAAAAATAGATGGGATAATGCTCACTTATGGCTAAAAATAGCCAAAGCCCGTGAAAAATAATCTGCAATGCTCCTAAAATAGAGCATTCATGCGCACCAAACAAAACAGCGGTGGATTTCACACCTAACCGTAGATCATCTGCCCTATCCGCCATTGCATACATGGTGTCGTAGGTCACTATCCATATAAAATTAATCAACAACAACACCAGCATGGCTGCGCCCGGCGCCTTGCCGGACGCGGCATATGCCATGGGAATACCCATTGAAAAAGCAAGGCCCAACACCAATTGAGGGGCTGCAAAAAATCGCTTGCAAAAGGGATAAACGACGGTGATGAACAACGCAAATAATGCGTAATAAAAACAGAGCCGCGGCAATTGGATCAAAACCCAAAATGAAGCCAACAAAAGGGCTAAAAGCAGGCCAAATGCGGTCAATAAATTGATTTCGCCTGAAGTCAGTGGACGCAACTGTGTGCGCTCCACATGTTTATCAATATTTCGATCGGCTATGTCATTCAGAACGCAACCCGCCGCACGCATAAAAATCGTACCCAATAAAAAATAGAGGAGAAGATGTATATCGGGCATTCCCTGATTGGCCACCCATAAAGCCCAAGCCGTTGGGCACCAGAGTAACAACGTGCCGGCGGGTTTATGGAAACGCATTAATCGCAACGACGCGCCAATGATCATGACAAATACCTCATCAAGCCCGGGAGTAAAATTTCAACCAAAAAAAACGAATGGGTCTGATGGGTATCACCGGTTTCTAATACACTGAATTCAGACGAACGCACCCATAACCGAGCTGTATCCTGATGCATCCATTCACTGAGCCAAGCATATTCTGCTGATTGCGCTGAAATACCATAGGAGGTCAAGGAAACGCGCGTGATATCTGTGCCATGAAAGATTAAATGCCCCAACGATTGGGTTTGCAAGCGATCGAACAAGGCTGGATTGGCTAGATAAGTCGCCTCGGGCAAGACCGTTCGGGCATACCAACAAGGCGAATCAAACGCCCACATGACAATTTCACGGCGCATCACACGGGTCCGTTGATGAGCGAGAGTCCCGGCCCAATGCGCACAGTCCCAATCATCCGCCATATCCCAGCGCTGCCCAAGCAGTTCTAGGCGCGCATCTCCAGCTGTTTTTTTCAACTTTTCAGTCAAAAATTGTTCATGGCAAAGCCAAGGAAGAAGCAACGGGTCTATCGAATGATTCATTGAGGAAGATGGATTCAGCATATACAAGAAAACACATCAAACAGAAAAGTTAATTATACATGAATTTCAAGGTAACGACTCACCCACGTCACCTCGAGTCAACGAGAGATATCCTGATGCAAGCCATGACGAGGGGCCTTCACTTCGCTCTTAACCCGCCCCAAGCGATTCACGATCAGTTTGATAGTCGGTTGAGTCGCGCTTTGAATTAAAAAATACCCATTCGTCGCATTTCGATTGTTATCAACTGCAAAGTACAAAATATGATGGGATTGAAACCCATGCCAATTCACCTGTATTTGAGGCGAAGACCAGTGCCACACAAACAGTGGCGGCGCTCGATTGTCAACCCGCAATTGCATTCCACCCGACCAGTCATTGGAGGTGGATAAAGGCATCAACATCAGATTTTTTCCCTCGATCAATGCACGCATTTTTGCAAATCGTATGGCGCTTTTGATTTCGTCTTGAATCACTTGCATTTGATTTTTTTGATAGAGTGACGTGGCAAAAGGGATGCTGAAGCACAATAGAATGGAAACCATGGCTAGACTGAATAAGCATTCAATCCACGTGAATCCGGACGACTTTAACACGTGGTTAATAATTTCTGTGCGGCCAATAAATCACGATAGGCGTTTTTTTTCTTCAAAGGGTTGCGTAACAAATAATCAGGGTGGTCGCTAACAAACAGCGGGATCCCATGGTAATCATAACGCTGATGCGTGACTTCTGCAGCATTCAACAAACATTGAGTCGCCATAGGTCCCATTGCAAAGAGTACCTGTGGGGATATTTCTAGAATTTGATGCTTGCATTCTGCTGGTGTATTGAATGGCTCTACCGGCAGAATGCAAACATCATCAAATGACAACCCAATGCTTTTTAACATATGACTCAACAAGCGATGATTGAGATCGAGCGCCTCACCCATCAACATCAGCTTCACACGGGCAATGGGCGCCTTCGCTCTCAAAAGCCAAGGCTCAATGCCCATCTGCTGAAGATAGTATGGATGAAGCGTGCGATGATTCACCACGACTTATTTTTTCTTTTTCGGAAGATACAGATCTGTTATCGATCCTTCAAACATTTCCGCCGCTTGAGCAATGGTTTCAGACAGCGTGGGGTGTGGGTGAATGGTTAATGCGATGTCTTCCACATCACAACACATTTCAATGGCCAACGCCGTTTCAGCAATCAGCTCGCCTGCATTAACACCCACAATGCCCGCGCCTAAAATACGCTTGCTTTCTGGAGAAAAGAGCAACTTGGTGATGCCCTCTTCACGGCCCATACTCAGTGCCCGTCCACTGGCGGCCCAAGGAAAAGATGCTTTTTCATAAGCAACACCCTGTGCTTTGGCTTCTTTTTCAGTCAAACCAACCCACGCAAGCTCAGGATCAGTGTAAGCCACACTGGCAATGCAAGCGGGATCAAAATAATGCTTCATTCCTGCAATGACTTCAGCGGCCACTTTTCCTTCAGGAATGGCTTTATGCGCCAACATGGGCTGGCCTACCACATCACCAATGGCGAAAATATGCGGAACATTGGTACGCATTTGATTGTCGACGGCAATAAAACCGCGTGCATCCACCGCAACACCGGCCTTTTCTGCTCCAATATTGCCACCATTGGGCTTGCGGCCCACAGCAACCAGTACTTGTTGAAAGCACACGGGCTCATCGGTTGCATGTTCGCCTTCCATGGCCACATAAATGCCCTCTTTTTTAGCATCCATGGCGGTGACTTTGGTTTTCAGTAAAAACCGAATGCCTTTTTTAACCATGCGTTTTTGCAGAACGTTCACCAGATCCGTATCCGCTCCTGGAATCAACTGACCCATAAACTCAACGACGGTCACATTCACGCCCAATGCTGAATAAACGGTTGCCATTTCCAAACCAATGATGCCGCCACCCAATACCAATAGATTGCCTTTGATATCGGCCAACTCGAGCGCGCCCGTTGAACTAAAAATACGTGGATCTTCAGGAATAAATGGCAAATTGACTGACTCACTACCGACGGCAATGATGGCATGTTTAAAATCAACCGTCGTAGCACCCTCTTTTCCGTCCACTTGAAGCTGATGAGCCCCTGTAAACGTGGCAGTGCCCGTGATGACCTCTACTTTTCGCTGTCGTGCCAATGCATTTAATCCACCGGTTAATTTGCTCACCACTGAATTTTTCCACGCCAACATTTTAGTATTATCCAGCTGAGGTTTTGAAAAAGTAACCCCTTGAGACGCCATTTCATGGGTCTCATCCAGTACTTTAGCAATGTGCAGTAACGCTTTGGACGGAATACAGCCCACGTTTAAGCACACCCCACCGAGGGTTGGATAGCGTTCAATCAAGACCACCTGTTGGCCTAAATCTGCCGCACGAAACGCCGCGGTATAACCGCCAGGACCACTACCAATCACGACCACATCTGCTTTCAATTGTTTTGTCATCTTAAAAAACCTCTATAATAAAATTCGACGAATATCACTCAATGCATCGCTCACGAAACGTGAAAAACGGGCCGCTTCAGCACCATCGATCACCCGATGATCGTAAGACAAGGAAAGGGGCAGCATCAGACGCGGAATAAATTTCTCGCCATCATACACAGGCTTCATGCTCGCGCGAGAAAGCCCAAGAATAGCGACTTCGGGAGCATTCACAATGGGCGTAAAAGCCGTCCCACCAATGCCGCCTAAGCTTGAAATGGTGAAACACCCGCCATTCATATCATTCGGCATCAGGCCTTTTTCCCGTGCTTTCGTGCTTAAACGGGCCATCTCTTTGGCAACCTCTCCAACGGATAAAGCATTCACACCCTTGATAACCGGCACAACCAAGCCGTTGGGCGTTTCAACAGCGATACCGATATTGCAATACTGTTTATAAATCAGCTGTTCGCCGGTGGCGTCTAACGACGCATTGAATTGCGGAAACACCGTTAATGCACGCGCCACCACCTTGCACACAAAAGCAAGAACCGTGAGTTTAAACCCTTCGCGTTTTGCATAGTCTGATTCGGATTGTCTAAAGGCTTCTAATTCAGTAATGTCTGCTTCATCAAATTGAGTGACATGGGGAATAGTGACCCATGCACGGTGCACATTCACACCGGTCAATCGCTTGATTTTAGACAAAGGTTTCACGTCAATGGCGCCAAATGGACTAAAATCAATGGCGGGTGATGTAGGCATAGAAAAACCGGCGGCACTGGCGGGTTGAGTCAACTTGTTTTTAACAAACAACTCCACATCTTCTTTACTCACACGCGATTTGCGCGCACTGCCGTGAACATGGGCCAGATTAACGCCTAAAGCATGCGCCAATCGCCGAACAGCAGGGCCTGCTGAGATCAGCGAGTCGCTTTCAGGCACAATGGGGGCTGAAGGTGGCGTAATGGGAGTGGTTGCAACCGGTTCTGGCTCGGGTATCGCCGGTGCCTCGGTGGGTTTCTCAACGGTTACCGGCTCAGGTGCTTCGCCTGCGCTCGCCATCAGCATTAAAATCACATCGCCTTCTGACACTTTATCGCCTATTTTGAGCACTATGGATTTCACGACTCCGGCCATAGGCGATGGGATTTCCATGCTGGCTTTGTCCGATTCCAATGTCACCAAAGACGTTTCTTCCGTAATGGTATCTCCTGCCTTCACGAGGATTTCGATCACATCCACGCCGGCTGCCCCGCCAATATCGGGGACTTTAATTGCTGTTTCTACGGCCATATATTTTCCTCTCGGTCAATGAGTCACAGGATCTAATTTGTCAGAATCAATGCCGTAGCGTTTGATTGCATCACGAACCGTAGATGCCGGCACGTCCCCCTGTGCCGCAAGCGCTTGCAATGCAGCCACTGCGATAAATTTAGCATCCACTTCAAAGAAATGCCTGAGTTTCGCACGTGTATCACTGCGGCCATACCCATCTGTACCTAAGGTCACATAAGGCGCTTCAATGAACGGTCGAATTTGATCTGCGTGCAAACGCATATAATCCGTAGCCGCTATCACAGGACCTTTCCGACCCGCCAATTGCTGCCCGACATAGCTCACCCGCGGTGTCTCTTCAGGGTGCATACGATTATGACGCTCGACAGACAAGCCCTCTCGACGCAACTCAGTGAAACTGGTCACGCTCCAGATATCGGCCGACACGGAGTAATCGTCTTGTAATAATTGTGCGGCGTGGATCACTTCACGCAATATAGAACCACTTCCAAACAATTGCACGTGGTGCTTGAGTGGTTTAGCGCATGCTTCTAGCAAATACATGCCTTTGATAATGCCTGCTTCAGCACCCATCGGCATGTCAGGATGTGCGTAATTTTCATTCATCACGGTGATGTAATAAAACACACTCTCTTGTTGTGCATACATGCGATACAAACCATGCTGAATAATAACGGCCAGTTCATAAGCATACGTTGGATCGTACGCTACGCAATTGGGGATGGTAGAGGCCATCACATGGCTATGCCCATCTTGATGCTGCAGCCCTTCCCCCGCAAGCGTCGTGCGACCGGCTGTTCCGCCTAATAAAAACCCTCGCGCTTGCATGTCACCAGCCGCCCAGGCCAAATCGCCGATGCGTTGGAATCCAAACATGGAGTAATAGATATAAAACGGAATCATCACGAGTTTATTCGAGCTATAAGACGTTGCGGCAGCCATCCACGAACAAAACGCACCGGCCTCGTTGATGCCCTCTTCTAACATTTGACCATCACGCGCTTCGTGATAATACATCACCTGCCCATGATCAACTGGCGTATACAATTGCCCGAGCGGTGAATAAATGCCTATTTGTCGGAACAACCCTTCCATACCAAAGGTTCGACACTCATCTGGCACAATGGGTACAATACGCGGGCCAATGGCTTTGTCTTTCAATAGCACCGATAAAATCCGCACAAAAGCCATGGTCGTCGAGATTTCACGATCTCCTGTTCCGGTCGTCACACTCGCGAAGGCCGATAAATCAGGAACGACCAATGATTCCACATCTGAACTGCGCGCCGGCAAATAACCGCCCAATGCGTCCCGTTGTTTTCGAAGATAAATCATTTCTGGACTGTCGTCTGCTGGCTTGTAAAAAGGAATATCAGCAATGACATCATCACTCACAGGAATGCTAAAACGGTCGCGAAACGCGCGCAATTGATCCGTTGTCATTTTCTTTTGTTGGTGGGTAATATTCATGCCTTCACCAGCCGCGCCCATCCCATACCCTTTAACCGTTTTGGCCAGAATCACGGTTGGAGAACCGGTATGCGAGACCGCTGCTGCATACGCTGCGAACACTTTTTGCGAATCATGGCCGCCGCGATTCAAACGCCACACCTCATCATCCGTTAAGTGCTCAACCATTTTTTTCAAAGCCGGCGTTTTTCCAAAAAAATGCTCGCGCACAAAAGCCCCATCATTGGCTTTATAACTCTGGTAATCGCCATCTACACACTCTTGCATGCGCCGCTGCATCACGCCATCGCGATCTTGTAGGAACAAAGAGTCCCAACGGCCACCCCAAACCACTTTAATGACATTCCAACCAGCACCACGAAATACACCTTCTAATTCCTGAATAATTTTACCATTGCCACGCACCGGTCCGTCCAAGCGTTGCAGATTGCAATTCACCACAAAAATAAGGTTGTCGAGTTTTTCACGCGCCGCAATCGAGAGCGCGCCCAATGATTCAGGCTCATCCATTTCACCATCGCCCAGAAAAGCCCAGACTTTTCGGCCTTCTGCTTTAATTAAGCTGCGATTTTCCAAATATTTAAGAAAACGAGCCTGATAAATCGCTTGCAAGGGCCCTAACCCCATCGATACCGTTGGAAATTGCCAAAAATCCCCCATCAACCAAGGGTGTGGATAAGATGACAATCCGTCCACTTCTACTTCTTGCCTAAATTTATCCAACTGTTGTTCCGACAAACGTCCCTCTAAAAATGCACGGGCGTAAATACCAGGCGAACAATGGCCTTGAATATAGAGCAGATCACCGCCAGAAGAACCGTTTGGCCCTTTGAAAAAATGATTAAAACCGGTTTCATACAGCGTAGAGGCCGATGCGTAAGAAGCAATATGTCCACCCAATTCAGGCGCATATTTACCGGCTCGCAACACCATCGCCACCGCATTCCAACGGATCAACGCACCAATTCGTTTGGCCATGCCTTCATCAGGCGGCATTTGTTTTTCTTCATACGTCTTAATGGTGTTTCGATAAGGCGTGTTGACAGCACAGCTCAATTTAATGCCGGCATCGTTTGCATTGTTCAACAATGTTTGCAGTAAGTAGGCCGCGCGATCGGTGCCATCATGGGCAACAACCGCATTCAAAGCATCCAGCCATTCGCGTGTTTCAGTGGGGTCAATATCATTCATCAAAGGGTCGGTCATATGCATGTTCCTCGTGTATCAGTCACTAAATCAGTATTAACAAGCCGGAGATTTCTCCAGGCGTTTTGGAATTTTCCCTGAGCAAGATTGAGCACAAGCCCGGTAATCAACGGAACACTCACAAGTCGTCTTGCGGCATTGTAATGGATCACGGTAAGATTTCAACTCACGAACAACCTCTTTGCCTTGAAGGCACTGCTCTTGTTTGTATTCATTGTAGCGCAAAGCCGCGCCACTATTCGCACGAGCTGAACAGCGAGCACAGCTATTGAAGCAAGCGTTATTGCACACATTTAGACGTTGCTGACAGCTCGCTTTACAAACCCTCATTGCGTCAAAATCTGCATTGCTCATGCATCCGACCAGCAAACACATCACACAACCACTCACCATCCGAAAAAAAGCGCTCATAACCATAACTCACCCATTCTCATTAAAACCAAGTCACTAACGTACACAATGCCAGCAACAGCAAAAATACGACCGTAGCGTGCTCAACAAGGCGTTCAGCTTGACGCATTGATTTTTTCTTGTGATGTTCAAGATTCATGGCAGCCATACCACATGCACTTAAAAAGGCATTGTTATTGTTCGGTGCTGAAAAAAATTGCTTGCGATAGATGCTCAATCCCAATTGAAAATTGCCAACCAATAAGTACAGCAATGCTGTCATTCGTGCAGGAAGCCAATCCAATACTTGGGTCAATAAAGACGCTTCTCGACGTACAGCCGACAAATGGCTTGCCAGTGAAACCAAGCGATAAGCCACCAAACCTAAAGGCCCTGCAACAATATACCAAAACAACACGGCAAACAGTTGACCATTCACCGCGACCAAATACGCCGCCAGATCTTCGTTGGTTAAATCCGACACGGGTTTTTCATGCGCCGGATAAAATGGATTCACAGGGCCCATGCAATAATAAAAAATAGCCAAGCTACACAAGAGCCCAATCACGCCGAACAATGCATTGTCGGTCACGTGTAAAACGAGCATCACGACCAACACAATCGGCAATACAATGGCGGTCAAAATAATCCATGGAGGCACACGAGAAGACACCGAGCGTAAACCGAAAGAAACGCGGGCGCCGTAGGCTAAAAACCAATGAAACCGTTGGTGAGCGCGGGAATGGGCCCAAAAGCGCTCACTCAACAAACAAAGAACGATGACCAATAACGCCATGGGAGTTAATCCTTACGCATTTTATCAGACAGCGACATGGGGGTTGGGTATTTTAAAACCACCACGTACGATGAAACGATAAATGTCAAAATAGTAGCCGCTTGAATGAGGTTTGATGCGACATCTGATATCAGTTTGGTGCTCAACGCAATGCTGGCTACCAACAATGAAAATTCGCTGGCTTGGCCTAAACGAAAACCCACTTCTTTGGAGACCTTCTTTTTTTCTCCTGAGCGCGCAAATAACAAGTAAAAAAACAATGGCTTGACCACCAACATCAAGGTAGCCAATAGACAGGCTGGGATCACCACCTGTGCTGCATACCCTAAATTGAACGTAGCTCCAACGGAAAAGAAAAACATGACCAAAAAGAAGTCACGCAACGGTTTCAAACTTTCCGCAATAAACAACGAAATCGGGCTGGATGCCAGAGCGACGCCCGCAACAAATGCGCCAATGTCTTCTGATAATCCAAATTTTCGCGCAATCATCGACATCCCTAAACACCAACCTATCGACAACAAAAAAACATATTCTTGCGTGCGATCAAATCGAGCCAAGAGTTTCACCAACACGTACCGTTCCGCGAGAAACGCTAAAAAAATCAAGGCCGGTAGAGAGACGCCTACAAGCAAGAGTGCATGCCAATGAAATCCAGCACCTTGCTGTGCGCCATTGATCAAAATCAGCACGATAATAGCAATGATATCCTGCATCAAGAGCACACTGATCATCAACTCGCCGGTGTGTTGGTGATGAAGAATGGTTGTAGGCAGCAGTTTCAAACCAATGATCGTGCTAGAAAACATCATGGCAGCACCCAGTACCCAGGCTTCGGTATTGGATAAACCAAACCAACGACCAATCAAATAAGCGATGATGGCAAATAACAACGAGCTAAATAATGCAATCCAAGTCACTTTTTTAAGCATGTGGATTAAATTTTGCGGTTGCAAATGCAAGCCCAATAGAAAAAGCAAAAAGAGAATACCAACATCCCCGACTTGCTGTATGGCCGTCAAATCGGAGATCCACTTCAACCCCCAAGGGCCGATGGCAACACCTAATAATATATAGGCGACCAATAACGATTGTTTTGTATAGAGAACGAGCGTTGAGAAGACTGCCGCTCCGGCAAAAATTAGAAAAATTGTGTAAAAGACCGCGTTCTCATGCATATACTTTTTCCCCACATGCCAGAATGACTGTTCGCGCATTAGTGTAGCATACATAATGGGGTTTGGACAAAACGACATGCAAAAACACGCCTGTCATTTCGTCCAAATAGATCCAGATAGCCAAGCGCTAAAGAGCGCTGTGTCATCCGATTTTTTAGGTTAAATCGTACCCCGACCTCTTGCAGATTAACAGCGGGAAGTCGGCCGATTTTTTTTAGATTGAGAATGACGTCAAAGTATTTAGTTCTCCATTCGTATTTGAGTGCACAAGAGCATCATTGCTTGCTCCCATGCCGACATCATGATTGCTTCCCGTTGAGAAAATATACATAACCGATGCTTCGGTAGGCGTAAGAAGGCGTATCTTCAAGCGCTTGCATGACAGAAACATAGGCTTCAGTTAGAGGGCGGTGCACCCAATGCGTGTAATGATAAGCAATCTGCGTAGGCCAGGTGTATTTGTTCTTTTGTTTTTGATATTCTAATTGAGCAAGGTATGCTTTATCCGCTTTTTTAGAATCCTCTTGGCGCTTCGCGTATTGATCAAGCCGTAACACGCGCTTTGAATCATCCTCGGATTGATGGCGCGCAGTCCGATCGGCACGATAGTTGGCCGAGAAGATTGGGTTTAATTGGTCCTCACGGAGGTGTCTCTGTGCACGATCGTTCTGGTATCGATTGGAAACATCATTTGCCGGCCACGCATCCCAGAATGCTTTTCGAGCATTTTGGATTTGAGTATCGATACCGGCGTAGTGATTCTCCCTTTTGGTTCGAGCGTTTGCATAGGCCGTTTTACGGTTTAAATCAATTTGTTCATGTTTTGATTTTCGCTTTCTCCAAAAATCATCACGCAACGTGTTCAGAGGAGCATCCACTTTTTGATGTTTTAATGCGCGTGCGTCCCAATGTAGCGGACGAATGCCTCGACCTGAGTTGAGCGCCTCAGGTGTAAGCGAGTAACCCAACGCTCGCCACATCCTGTGTTTTTCATTGAATAGTGAGCGATCTTCACTGATCCGAGTCTCTGCTTGATCGCGCCAATATGTTTGTCTATCCAAGGTGGTCTGATGATCAGTCTTGGCATTTTCCTGACGCGTTAGAATATCTTTATGGAGTTGATCGAAGATAGCATGATTTTGCATCGCCTCGCTTAATCCACCTAGTTTTGCTTCTATTTCTTCTGCTGTATGAGGAACAGACATGGTAAATGGCCTTCATGAAAATGACAAAAAAGAAAGAATACCAAATCATTGCTAACAAATAAACCCATAAGTGCGGAATAAGATCAGAATAAGTGGTTTTTTATCTTTTATTGCTTCATGATTTTTTTAATTGTATTTATAAAAGTCATCAACTCCTCCCCCCGTCATCTCGAGTGCAAGAAGAGATCTCCTGATGCAAGCATCGATCTAAATTTCGGAGATCCTTCGTCACATGCTCTTCGGTTTGAACAAGCAAGGGTCATCACTGAAGAGCGCATCGACTCCCCAATCAAATAACTTAGCCGCTAATCGCTGGCGATTCACGGTATAAACACACACAGCATACCCTTCCCTCTTTATCTCATCGATGCGATCTCGCGTGGCAAATCGATGGCTTAAATGGACAGAGTAACAGCGCAAGTCGCGCGCCAAATCCAACCAGTTCTCTTGCCATTGTTCTAACAGCAGGCCGATGGGCATGTCGGGTGAAGCACGGCGACACAACGTCAAGGCCTCTAGATTAAAGCTTGAAATCAACGGCAATGGTTTTGTTTCAGGCCAAGATTGAGTCAATTGAGTGAGCACGGCAACCGTTGTTTTTTCCACTGAATCAACGGTAGGCTTGATTTCGATATTCGCTTGCATATCGGATTCAACCAACCATAACAAGGTTTCTCGCAGAGTCGGCACTTTTTCACCAATATACTGCCTGGAAAACCACTGGCCTGCATCCAATGATTGAATGTATTCCGACGAGGCACGCCCAAATGATCCTTGGCCATTGGTCGTGCGCATCAATGTTTCATCATGAAAAATAAACGGCACACCATCCGCACTCAGCATCACATCAAACTCAATCAATCCACACCCCAATGCATGGGCTATTTTAAAAGAAGCCATCGTGTTTTCCGGCGCAAGTGCGCAAGCCCCGCGATGGCCTATCACTTGGTTTTTGACAAACACGTCATGCTCCCGGTTGACGGTTAGCCGCCACTTGAACCCATGCGGTCATCGTCAATTCCTGACTCACTGTTAATGCGGGCGCTGATGAGCGAGCGGCCATTGCGGTCATCATTCCCAATACCTTAGGCTCAGGTGGCTCGGTGCCTTCCACAAACACGAGCTGGTTCAATGTGAACTGCTGTCCGGTATACACTTTGTTGATCCGTGCCAATTCATCGCGTGCTTGCTGATACAAGCGTTCACGCAATGCGGTACGTACTTGCTGCATTTCTTCTAAGCTGGGCTTGAATTCAATCGAATCGACGGAGTAATTTGCCCCAGGCTTGCTAACGGATTTGGCATGCTCATACACGGCGGTCAGGCCACTTTGCGCAATTCGCGCTTCGGCTTGAACCGACAGTTTCTCCAGTCCAGAGCCATCTTGTGAGCGATCAAATGCCGTCAAATGCCACTCACCTACCGCAATTTTTGACAATTTATCCATGATATCCGCTCGTGCTTTGACTAAATCGGCATTGTCCAGGGTTGCATTCAAGTGAACGGTCAAAAGGGCTGTTTGCGTGCTAACCCATTGTTTCGTGCTCACTTGAAAGTCCACTGTGTCCAACGGCAAAAAACACGTCGCATCCGCTGCATGCATGAATGAGCCCAACAGCAGGCAACTGATTATATTCATCGTTTTATTCATCGCGACTCCTGACTTGAATGGTTGATAATG
>JAOAUO010000109.1:13188-16079 GCA_030157565.1 Legionellaceae bacterium | reverse complement strand
ATGGTATGGCCTTTCTCATCCTATCTTATCCTTCGCGTCCTCACAATTTGTATTCGAATCCTGTCACTTTTCTAAATCGATACGCCAATTAATCCACAATACATGATTTGATTGTGGTATGGGCGTTGACAAATATTGGTTCATATAACCTAGCCCTAGATAAGTGATTTCAGATATTTGTTGCTCAACCCCTAAGTAAGCACGATTTTGGTCTAACCGATCCGTTATAATCCAGCTGGCCCCATTCATATTAAAAAAAATTTCATTGCTGATGACAAGGGATAAATGATTGGTTAATGGCTTGTTTAAGAGTAATCGCTGACGAAGACGATAAGCCCAATCGGAGAAAAAAAGTGATTTTCGTTCTTCAAAACGTGTGCGTGAAATGAGCGATACGGATGGAAAACGACGCTTCCAGACAATTTGTTGCCAAAGACGATATTCGTCAAAACTGCCAGCCACAGCATCTTGCGAATCTGCGCTGAATGTTTGTCCAAACCAAATCTGCCAGTTCGGAATCACTTTATACCCCATGCCGGCATTGGCAAGAAATTGTTGAAATGGATTATCGCGATAAATGAGACGCAGCTGAGGCTCTATATAATAGACAATCTTTCCATAATCACCCGATAATGTAAGCAACGACCACATTTTTTCAGCTTGCTGAGCTGCAACCACGGGCAGTGGTATGTTGGCCAAGAGCAGTGAAAGACTGATTATCTTAATCTGATATCGATTGTAGGAATGTCTAATATGTCTGCTAGCGAATATTGCTCGACACCACAAATTATGCATGATTTGAAATACTAGATGACATGGTTGAAAAGCCTCAGTAATTTATTGAACAGACAGAAAAAATCGTCTAGTTGCAATCACTCAGACCTTATATTGATGTCATTATTTAAAGCGGTGGCGCGGTGTTTATTTGCTAGCGTTTTCATGCGGATATCCTGTGATTTTATTTTACCATACCTTATTTTTATTACTTCTGCTAATCCTGAAAATCTTCTATCATTTGCAACCATGGCCTTTCTTTTGAAATCTTGTAAAAAATTAGTACGATCTTCCATTTGATGGTCTATAATTTTTTTTATACAGGTCAAAAACGAAATGAGTGCTTTAAAACAAACCGCAGCATTGAGTTCGCATATTTTAGTAACATTTATTTGTCAAAAAACCAGCGAGGCATGATGAAAACATTGCCAACCCATGATCAAGAGGGAACCATGATGGATCGTTTGATCCGTCAGCACTTCAAGAAAGGCCCATTGGCCGCAGTCTGTTTTTCAGTGGATAATTTCAGATGGTGCAATGCGCTGCATGGTCTATTCATCGGTGATTCTATTTTAGAAGAAATAGCGATGAGAGTGAAACAGGTCTGCTCTGATAAAGATGTTTTAATCCGTCAATGCAACGATGAATTTATTATTATTTTACCGGAAAGCGCATCGACCACGAGCCTACATCAAGAAATTCAACGCATTATACGAGCAGTGACACGCCCATTATTGATCAAAGAAAACAAAATAGGCATCACCATCAGCACAGGGGTCAGTCTTTACCCTCAGGACGCGAAGACCACCCGTGATTTATTGAACAAAATGTATCTCGCAATGAACCAAGCGAAATGGATGGGTAAAAATAACATTCAGTATTTTACAAAAAAAATAGGTGACCGCGCACACCATGAAAATACCATACGAGAACAATTGTATCATGCGCTCAATCGTCATGAATTTTTTATTGCATACCAGCCCATATTCGACGCTAAAACACTCCGAATAATTGCCGTCGAGGCATTGCTTCGCTGGGACAATCCAGTTCTTGGGCTCATGTTACCCTCAGCGTTTATTCCTTTTATAGAAGAAATGGGGTTAATCACATCGATAGGCCAGTGGGTTTTAGAAGAGGCCTGTCAGCAAGCAAAACGTTGGCAAAATGGCCATCACCCCATTCGGATTTGCATCAATATTTCACCGCAACAAATTCAACCCTTCAAAGCACAAGGCGGCCATCGATTTATAAAAGCCATCGAAAAAGCACTTAAAAAATCAGGTCTTTCTCCCGAATTGTTGGAGCTAGAAATTACCGAAAGCCATTTTATGGAAAGCAACAAACTCACATTGAAGACCTTAAATAAAATAGCCGCACTCGGCATTCGTCTTTCATGCGATGATTTCGGTACAGGTTATTCGTCATTCCATCGGTTACAACAAGTCCCATTCAATACCATCAAAATGGATAAATCATTGATTGATCATATTCATAAGAAAACTGTGGATATTGCTATTGTCAGTGCCATCATTAACGTAGCTACACAATTAAAACTGCAAACCGTTGCAGAAGGGGTTGAATTGGCCGAACAAGCGAATATATTGCGCGGCTTAGGCTGCCATCTCATACAAGGCTTTTATTTTGAAAAACCGATGTCGCCTGATGCATTGAATTTGATTTTAAATCAACCGCCCGCATTAGAAAGATAAATCGCACCCAATATGGACGGGTGTTTCGCGCCAGTAATCCGCGTTAAATCAAGCGACACATGGTTTAACGCGTTTTGTGCAAACCAGGCAAACATCATGGCTTCCAAAAAATCAGGATCAACACCCAATGATGCCGTGCTGACCACCGATAAACCAGGCAATTGGATGCGAATGGCGTCCATCAGGGCTTCATTATGCACCCCACCCCCGCACACGACAACGCAAGCCGGGCTTGCGTTTTTGGCCGCGATAGCACGCGCAATCGTCGTTGCGGTCAAGGCTATCAAAGTGGCTTGGACATCATGCGGCTCAAAATCAGGTAATAAATAGGGTGCCAGCCAGCGTTCTGAAAAATACGCTTTATCAATGCTTTTAGGCGCCGGTAAATCAAAGTAGGCATCCTTCAAC
>JAOAUO010000109.1:2710-13178 GCA_030157565.1 Legionellaceae bacterium | reverse complement strand
TTCAACAAGGCCGCCAATAAGGGTTTAATCACACAGCCCGTAGCAGCCCATGCGCCCTGTTTATCATATGGACACCCTAGGTGAGATTGTGCCCAAGCATCCATTAATGCATTTCCAGGTCCCGTATCATAGCCACTGACCGTCTCATATGGAGAAATAAACGTCACATTAGCAATCCCGCCCACGTTCACCACAGCCAGTGATTGTTCTAATGATCCAAACAAGGCTTGATGATAAAGCGGGGCAAACGGCGCGCCTTGCCCACCCAAGACCACGTCTCGCGTTCTAAAATCAGCCACCACTGAAATGCCTGTTAATTCAGCAATCGTGTGCGCACACCCCAATTGCACCGTGTAGGGGATGTCGGCCTGAGCATCATGGCAGATGGTTTGTCCATGGCTGCCAATCGCCACGACTTGCTCGGGCGATACATCGGCTTGTTTCAGCACGTCAGACGCGGCCAACGCAAACTCACGACCCAGCACTGTATTTAATTGGCTTAACACATGAAGACCCGTTTGTTCGCCCCGCAATACGGCCTGCAAAAAAGATTGCGCCATCTCGCTATACGGACGCGTGATGCCTGCAATCAGTGTGTGCGTGCTCAGATCAACCAATGCCGCATCGATCCCATCCATGCTGGTGCCGGACATTAATCCCATAAATAATGCCATGACTACCCTCCCTGGCTATTGCTTATCAACTGCATTAAATCGTCATTGGATAATTTACCACTGATGCCATGCCCACTCAGCAATTCATTGGCCAAATTGCGTTTATGTTCATGCAAGCGGATGATTTTTTCTTCAATGGTGTTGCGCATGACAAAACGATAAATCGTCACAGGACGTTCTTGACCCATGCGATGCGCCCTATCCGACGCCTGATCTTCCACCGCCGGGTTCCACCATGGATCCAAGTGAATCACGTAATCTGCCGCAGTCAAATTCAAGCCACTTCCGCCTGCTTTTAAGCTCAATAGAAACACATCCCCTTCGCCCGATTGAAACGCATCAACGGATTTTTTACGATTCGCAGGTGAGGTGGAACCATCCAGGGATTGATAAACGATCTGTTCCTCGTTCATGCGTTTCTTGACCACATCCAAGAACTTAACGTACTGGCTGAATACCAGCGCTTTGTGGCCGTTTTCAATGATACTTTTAAGCGTTTCAATGACCGCATTGAGCTTGCTGTTTTCAATGCACAAAGACGGGTCAACCAGTGAGCTGTCACAACAAGCCAATCTGAGTTTCGTAATTTCGACTAACACGCTCAATCGGTTATTTTCAGCGATAAAATGCGCCATGCGTTCCTCTGCTGTGCGGCGCAGCGCTTCGTAAAAGGTGGCCTCTTCTTCGCTCTGCTCAACATGAATCGTTTGTTCGGTTTTAGGCGGCAACTCGGTTAACACGTCTGATTTAAGGCGCCTTAAGATATAAGGTTGCACCAATGATCGCAGCGCATGGATTTTATCGGGCGCTTGATTGGCTTCAATCGGCGTGGAATATTTCGTTTGAAAAGACTTGATCGTTCCCAATAGACCGGGATTAATAAAACTGAAAATACTCCATAACTCACCTAAATGATTTTCAATGGGCGTACCCGACAAGGCGATTCGACTCTTTCCTTTGAGCCTCATCACGGTTTTCCAGCGCTGGGTGTTGGCATTCTTAATGGCCTGTGCTTCGTCCAGCACAATGGTTTCCCACGGCTTGTCAGCCAAGAGTTCATCATTGTGTTGCAATAATCCATAACTGCAAATCACCACATCAAACGATCCCGCCTTTTTGATCAAGGCTTCACGCGCTTGGGTGCGAAGATCATAAACCGTTAGCGTGGGCGCGAATTGATGGAGTTCCTCCATCCAATTAAAACAAACCGAAGTGGGTGCAACCACCAGCGAGGGACCTTTTTTTGCGCGCTCCAATAACAACGCGATGGTTTGAATGGTTTTGCCCAATCCCATGTCATCGGCTAAACATGCGCCAATGCCCCAATGCGTGAGACGAGATAAATACTGAAAACCCTCGATTTGATAATCACGTAGCGTGGCTTGCAAGGTAGACGGCACTTTAGGCGCATGCAATCGCATGGTTTTGATTTTCTTAAGATGCGCCGTCCAACCGGCATCAAACGTGGTGTTTTCAACTTGAGCCACAATATCGGACAACACTTGCGCGCCCAACGGATTGATTTTTTGATCATCAGACAAGGCATGCAGCAATTGGAGTTGTTTTTTTAGCTGGCTCGTCAGCTCAATAAACTCGCCATTGCCCAAACGTATAAAGCGCCCAAACGATTGACTACTGAGCGATTGGAGCAATTCTTGCATGCCCAATACCTCGCCATCGTGCAAGGTCATGCTGCCATCGTATCCAAACCACTGATGGTCCGATGTAATCTTCAATGCCATATTCGTGGCACTCACGCGCTGTTTAATCTTAAACGACTGCCCTTGTGGCCATTCAATGGTCAATGGCTCGGTTGCTGCATATTGCTGCAATTCAGACAACACCTCCAGCACGTCTTCAGGCGACTCGATGTCGTACTCGCCCGTATCGTATTCGTGATGAGACAAGCTAGGGCATTTCGCCAATAATTTTTTTCGATGATTTTTTTCAGCCGCAAAATCTCGATGAATGCGTGTTCGAACATCCGCTCCCTGCTCAGACACCAAGGTCATAAACGTTTCTTTCCCTTCGGCTATTTTAAAATAAGCGCCCTGCTGAGCCTGCGGCTTGACCCATAGCGTCGCTCTGACGCCTTCATTCACGGGTAATAATTGAATGCACGGTGCTGAATCACCCGCTATTTCCGGGATATCAATGTCTTTAATGCCCACGTGAATTTTAATGTCCCGTTTGGCGTGTTGAATCACTTTTAAAATTTTATCTTTTGCAACGGCAGGAATGGATAAACCTTTCGGCGTGAGCACACGCCCGATGTTGGCGAAGGCTTGTGAAAAATCAATCAGCCGGTACTTGTTTAAACTTTCAGGCTCGATGATAAGCCCCGCACTCGTCAAATGATGCGACAAACTCAGGTGATACCCCTCTTTGTTTTCTTCAATATGCAGTTCAGGCTCACCCAATACCAGCTCAATGGCCACATCTCGATTGACATGATGTGCGATATTTGGATGGCCCACCAGTGCCAAAAAAGTCGGGTACGGCATAAATGAATAATAAGATCCGCGCCAGCCGTCACTTTCTTCATGGATCCCAGCAATGACACGCTGGTCATCTGCACTTAAGTAGTCCAACGATGGCTCAACATGATGGTGTTTTAATTTGGCTAAACTAACCGCGCGTCCACGACTCCACTGCCCGGATTTGCCTCGACTTTGCTCAACCACATCAACCACTTGTCTATCGGGATCAACCAGCCAAAGTAGACGCTTGGATTTTGCAGGCGCGCCCTCTGTTCCATCTAATAACAAGCCTTCTAGGGCCTGAAAGCTATATTCCCAATTGTCTTTGACATGAACCAAATCAAGCCAGCGTAACGGAATGGGGCATGCGCTCAAAAACGCCTGCGCTTCCGCCTGATAAGGCTCCAATTGACTGAGTAATTCGTAGAAGATTTGGCTCGCTATGCCGTGCTGGTTTTGAATGCTGAGCTGTAACTGTTGATACAAGGCTTTGCTATTTTTTTGAAGCGATTCTTTATTTGTCATGTAACCAATCACGGCATACATCGCAACGAGCAGCGGATTTTTGAACGCATCGGCGTATTGACTTAAAGATTTTAATTCTCTTTGAGCATGAGGCAGATCGCCTGATTCAATCAGGCCTACGATAGGATATAACCAGTAGAAACCCTCCATTGACATGGACCAATTGGCATCAAAATATTTTCCATAATGTGTGGCGTTGGTGGCTAATTGTGAATAATTTTTATCAACAAAAGCCAAACAAAATCCATGAAACACACCCAATATATTGTCAAAGTAAAAACCAGTCACACCACTTTGTTTCCTCAGCGCGGTCAACGCTTTGCGATATAACAGACTGGCCTGTTTAAACTGCATGTCTAAAAAAGCAAAGCTGGCCTGCAATGCCAATGAAAACCCTGATTTTAGATCTTTAATTTCCGCGCAATACGCTTTGGCTCGACTCACCTGCCCCACAGACAGCTGAATGATGGCGCTGTAATAATTTAAAAAATCATACCCTGGAAGACTATCCGTGCCGTGTAAAAACAAAGCCAAGAGATCACGGTTATTTTGAACGATGGGATGCTCACAATAATAATTCCCCAGCAACGCGACACAAACGGATGAACGAATCACGGCATGTCGCGATTGCAACCAAGCCATGTTAACGGGGTATTGTTCAAAAATAGCTTGAAGATCCAACATCAATTGATTGCAACGACCCAGCTCCCCCTTGCTGGCTAAAAATAAAGGCAATTCATTCGCATACAGGGCCAGTTTAAACAGGGCTTGCACGCAGGCTCGTTGTGAATCGTATGAATGAGCCACAAAATCATTGTGCAATGGCTGGGCAATGGCATACACCCACACCATGTCTTCATCCGACATACTGACCAGAAAATCATGATGCAAAGCCGGATGAATAATGTCGCTTCCTTTTCTCGTAAAATCCAACTGAGACAGGTGTTTCAAAAAAGATTGATACGCCTCGTCTGAAATGCCGGCTTGTCGTAACGCGGTTGTAATTTTTTTTTCACTGATATATTGAGAACACAGTATTTTAAATGCGATCAACTGCCGTTCTAATCGAGGCAATCGCGAGAACGTTTCGACTGATTTGTTTTTTTTAGACTCAGATAGCGTCATGAATAATCCAATAGGTGGAATGAAGACAGTAAAATAGGGGTGGTAGTATAACAATATTGTTCATTATTGGACATTGGACAAAAGAACATGCAAAAAAACGCATGTCGTTTTCTCCAAGCTCCAATTCATTCATCTTGAATCAAAAGATCGCTATCCACAACGGCGATGGGTGAGCTTAAAACAATCATAAAAATTATCGGTTGTCTGTTGCGCCAGCTTTGAAAACTCGACTTGCCGCAATTCACTGAGCGCCAAGGCCACATATTTAACCCATGCAGGGTGATTCTGTTTTCCACGAAATGGCACCGGCGCTAAATAAGGAGCGTCTGTTTCAATTAACATGCGATCAAACGGTACTTTTTTAGCCACATCATGAATCTGTGTGGCGTTTTTAAACGTGACAATACCGGAAAACGAGATATAAAAATTCATGTCCAATGCACGACGTGCAATATCCCAATCTTCAGAAAAGCAATGCATCACCCCCCCAATGGCCGACGCGCCCTCCTCCTCCATCAACAACAAGGTATCTTCTGCCGCTTGGCGTGTATGAATAATCAACGGCTTAGACGATGCAATGGCCGCACGGATGTGTTCACGAAATCGCTGGCGTTGTTGCTCTTTAGCATCCCCCGCTTCAGTGCGGTAATAGTCCAACCCTGTCTCACCCATCGCAATGCAGGCCGGGTGAGACGTTAACGCCACCAACTGACTGGCATCCACTTCATCCACCATCTCTGTATTGGGATGAACGCCAACCGAAATGCTGGCATGGGGATACCGCTCGGCTAATTGATAAAGAGCCGGCAAGTCAGCCAGCTCCACACAAACACACAACAAATGTTCCACCCCCGCAGCGCTGGCCTGGTGGATGACATCATCCATGCCGTTTTTAAATTCGCTTAAATCCAGCATATTGATATGGCAATGCGAATCCACCAGTGGTGCTATTTTTGAGTGATTGATCATCTGTTATCCTACCAACAAGCGCGATGTGCACGGACCCAATGTCCATTCAGATTTCGGTGCGCAGCAACCCACCTGCATGGCGCGCCGCCATAATATCCTAATCCAACCCCGGGGCCAATGTAAACTTGGGTGCCACCACCGTAACCCCATCCGCCGCCATAATATCCACCATGATAATACCCCTGGCCTCCGCCATGGTACCCGTGGCCCCAGCCCCCACTGTTGTGATACCCGTGGCCCCAGCCGGCATGCCCATACCCGCCGTGCCATGCATCAGCATCGCCTGCTACGAAAAAAAGCAAGCCACACGCAAGCAATGCAGTCATCAACCATGACTTATCATTCACTTTAATGTCCATAGTAAATCCTCCATGATTAAATAAAGAATCTTATTCAAATAGAGTATAGCTCTTTTTGATTCATTTTGATTCACCAGTGTACAAAAGAATCGGCACGAGTATGGGGATTTTCGTACATAGTGAGTGCCTCACAATCTGTAGTGAATATTCGAGCGCATGAACTGCGCTTTATGAGTCTTTTTTACAATGCGAGCGATAGCTCAGTGGTTTTATTCGTAATCTGCGTGGCTCGCACTGAAAAAAAGACGCTATTTATTTTTGGTATTGGCTACGCCTAAACTAACTGTTCCGGTTGGATTTGAATTTTATGAGCCCGATCCTGCTAAGACAGCTGGAAATTAGAAGATAAGCGCCTTAAAGCCATTTTAAAACCAAACACAGCCAGACCTGACATGATGCAGTCTTCCCAACTATACGTTAAGTTTTTAATTTCTTTAAATCGCTCACGGTGCAGTTCGTGTTTTACAATCTTCAGCAAACCATCTGCTGATAAATATTTCCGTATAAATCCCACAACAGTTTAATCCCGAGACGTTAAAAACATGCGTAGTTTACGAAATATTTTTTCATCCTGCACCTAAAACTCGTTGTTTGTCAGGGGTTTTTAGATAGGCGGGAACTGCTGCCTAAATGATTAATCTATAACAGTTCGTTACTCTCTATGTTATAATGACAAATAATCAAATTTAAAATGAGGATTTTATTATGGCTCGAACTAAAAAATCTGTTTCACAAAAAGAACAGGGCTTGATTGATATTATTGAAAGTGCGAAGAAAAAACTTCAAAAATTACAAAACAAGCAACGCGTTGAATTAGGCGAATTGGCTTGTAAGCATGGATTGAATGAATTTGAATTGTCAATTATTGATGAGGCGTTCAAAGAGTTATCTTTGAAATTGAACGCGGCGAGATAATAAATTTCGTTTAAAAAATATTCATTTGATTAAACCATTGGATGGAATGAATGGAGCTTTTAGATAAGGTTGTTTCACTTGAAGAAAGTGCATCTGAATTTGGCTTTCGATGGGAAAGTTCCGATCAAATCATGCAGCAGATTCAAAGCGAGTGCGAAGAAGTCAAAGAGCACCTTCACCATGGTTTATCTCAAGATAATAGAGCCGCATTGCAGGAAGAGATTGGTGATTTACTGCATGCGGTATTTTCACTGTGTGTTTTCTCGGGCTTTAGCCCAAGGGTGACATCGGGGCAATCATTAACAAAATTTGAACGTCGATTTCGCGCAGTGAAACTGGTTGCAGAGGAGCGCGGACTTAACAATCTTGATCGAAAACCGTTTGATGAATTGATGTGCATTTGGGATCGAGCCAAAGAATTGGTTGGTTAAAATGAATAAGATAACGATTTACCACAACCCAAGATGTTCCAAATCAAGAAAAGCTTTGGAAATCATTCAAAATCATCATCTTAATCCAGTTGTCATTGAATATCTTAAAACGCCTCTTAGTTTGGAACAATTGATTGAATTACGCTCTCATTTTGATTTGTGTGATTTTGTACGAACAACTGAGCCTATATTTAAAGATCTTGAGCTGACACTAGATGCTGAAGAAAGCATATTGGAAGCCATCTTGAAAGAGCCCATATTAATGCAGCGGCCAATCATCACATTTAATGGGAAAGCGATTATTGCAAGATCACCTGAAAAATTATTAGCGTTAATATCCTGATGTGGATAAAATGCAACTTAAATAAGAGGTTTAGCTGTGTAAAAACTTACCAAAGATGAATGGGGAAATATCCAGGAAAACTTTGAATCGTCATGGATATTGGACACAGTGAAGCAAATTGATCATGTACGTGGTCATTTAGGTGACGGTAAAAATTGGGAACCACCTCAAATCCGTACCGATTTTCTTCAACTTCACGGCATGGTGATGAATGTTATTAACAGTGGGCATACAAACAAAATAAAAGATATGTTTGATATGGCCATCGATTTGGAAATGCAAATTGATGACATTATTGAAACCATGGAAGCAGTTCGAGAAACATTGAGCAAACTAACCGATTTGCATCCTGAAAGCTTGAATGATTTTTAAGCTCCGAAATTACTGCGGTTCCTTTACAAGACACAAAAGAGACGAAAAATTATGTCACAATATCTTGACCCAAAAGCAGACGTAGTCTTTAAAAAAATATTTGGTGACCATCCTCATTTATTAATTAGTTTTTTAAATGCCGTCTTGCCGTTGGAGCCAAACCAACTTATTGTTGAGTTGTCATATTTACCCACGGAACAAGTTCCAGAGATCCCTGAATTCAGACGAACGATTGCCGATGTAAAATGCAAAGATAGTCAAGGGCGCGTTTTTATTGTTGAAATGCAAATGAACTGGACGGACAGTTTTAGACAACGATTGTTATTCGGCGCAAGTCGAGCTTATGTTAAACAACTTGGGAAAGGTAAGGATTTCAATCTACTTCAACCCGTTTATGGCTTGGGACTTATTGCTGAAATTTATGAAAAAACAATCCCCGAGTGGTATCACCACTATCAATTGATTAAGAAGGGATCTGATGAAGGTGAAATCATCGACCATTTGCAGCTTATTTTCATTGAACTACCTAAATTCCCCGTCCAGTCCTCTGATGAGAAACAATTAAGATTATTATGGCTACGGTTTTTGCGTGAAATCGATGAAAAAACAACCGATGTTTCAAAAGAACTGCTCGATGTACCAGAGATTGCAGAAGCGATCACGCTTGCGAAAGAGTCAGCTTATACACCATCAGAACTAACCGTCTATGAATCTTACTGGGATCAAGTTAGCCGTGAAAAAACGTTGATGATTGACAAATATACTGAAGGTGGAGAACATGCCACGCATAGAATTGCTAAATCACTGTTGAAGTGTGGTGCTGCGATAGAGTTGGTAATGGAAGGCACTGGATTAACGCGCGAAGAAATCGAGAAAATAAAAGCAATCCTCTAGTGTTTGCTACATTAACTACACTTTAACCTTAGGTCTGATTATTGGAGTAATCGGACCTAATAGAAATTATGCTGCGCGCGCACTATCCCTCTCAATGGTTAATTTAAAACCTAACCCTTTTAGAAGAATCCCAAAAGTATCTAATCTTGGATTGCCCTTTTTTGATAAAATACTATATAAATTTTGCCGATTCAGATGCGTTTTACGAGCAAGCTCTGTCATGCCACCTTGTGCTTCTGCAATATTTCTTAAGGCAATAAGTAATGCTTCTGCATCATTATCCAGTTGATATTCTTCTACCGCTACTTGTAAATAGCCGTACGCCTCATTAGGGTCTTTTAAAGACGATATAAGATAATCATGATAACTTACTGTATTTTTAATTAAATTATCTTTATCCATGATTTTTCTCCAATAATTCCTTCCAATAAATTTTGGCGGTCTTAATGTCTTTTATTTGACTGCTTTTATCACCACCACACAACAAAATAACAAGTACATCACCTTCTTCTACAAAATAGATGCGATACCCAGAGCCAAAATCAAACCTTAACTCCCATACCCCGTCTCCAACAGTTCGATGATCTCCATAATTACCCTTTTCGACCCTATCCAATCGTGTTTTTATTCGATGGCGTGTCATCGGATCTTTAAGTCCATTCATCCACTCTTCAAAAGGAACAGTGCCAGATGGTGTGATGTAGTTACGTAAAATGCGATGTTTAATTTCTTTCATGACTTATTGTCGTCCATAAGCGACAATAAGTCAACTTTATCTCAAAGAAACCTGTCTTAAGCCTGATTAACCGATTAATCAGACTTTGACGGAGCAGAGATAGCCAATTTACACAGCCACCCTATTTCAACCAATATTTTTTACAAAACTGGGGGACTACGAACACAGTTCATCTGTTTTCAAGCACCAACAGCTGCTCAACAAAACTGTGTCCAAATCAATTAAACCACCTCAATAAAGTGGTGGTCACTAGACTAGTCCAAGTCTATCTTTTTAGCTAACTCAATGACTTTGCTTTTATCGGCTTTATTGAACGATTCATTTGCACATTCTAGCGTGTGATAAAAAATATCATCATACCACTGAATCTGAGTAAGAAATCCACTCCTTTCGTTGCCCTTAATAGTAATAATGGTTGGTTTCTTATTAATGTCATAAGTAACAAATTCTTCTGCCAATATTGCAGAGCCACCAGTTATTTCTAAATTATGGATTATATAGTCACATGTGCCTAAATTTTTATAGTTGAAAGTTTCACCCAGGCCAGTCCAGCCATTTTGATAAGCGCCAGCAGCTGCAAAGCCTATGACATCCTTTTCTTCTATAAAGGATTGTTTCATAGAAAAAAGTAAGAATCTCATCCTT
>JAOAUO010000109.1:0-2700 GCA_030157565.1 Legionellaceae bacterium | reverse complement strand
AAATGCTAATTGAATTTGGGATAAGGATTTTTTTAGATGAGTATCATGGATATCATTACTTAAATAAGTTTTTTCACTTCCAATAAAAAATTTATTTTTCTTATAGTTTAATAAACTTGCTGCTGAATCTGAATTGACATTAATATACCCCTTTTCTTTTTGCGCTTTAAAATCTGCCATTAATTTTTCAGGCTTTGAAACAGGATAAAGTTGAGATAAGGGTAAAATCTGTATCCCCCCTCCAGGTTGAGGTAGTTTTTGTTCATCAGCTAGTTGCGTGCCCGCATCATGCTCTCCACTCGCGCTATACCCATGCGCAAATAATAGGGCGCTAGAAGACATTATTAATATACCTGTTATGAATTTACTGGTTTTCATACGTCCCACCATCCATTATAAATACTACAATCAGTAGCATAAGTTTTTGCCATAAATACAGTGCTTTTTCCTCCATCATTAGATGTATAATGCGTACCATAGACTATCCAATTATCTGTTAAATATCCCTCTGCAAAATGACACGCTGCCGATCTCCAAGTTAATGTTATCTTGTCGTTTGACCAAAAATTTCAGGAATAGTTACCATTTGGTTTAACATGAACGCTATTAGTTAAAAGCCAATAACTATGATTGAAATGCCAAGAAATTGATTCATTAAAGCCACCGCAGTTTGCACGGCTATGCATAGTAAACTCATGAAATCCTGCATTTGCTGCTGAACAAACAAGCGCTGAAGAAAATATTAATATTTTCGCTTTATTTCTCATTTTTTCTCTTAACTTCGGACGTCCTGCTGTAAAGAATTTCCATATATGAGTAACATTGTAATATAACCCACCAGATTCCGCACCTAAATTCTGAATTTCGTCGCCCCCACCAGCGCTGCCCATATCTGAAGCCGACACTGGGTTAAATATAGTGTCGAAAAACTTGTGCGTTTTACGGAAAAAATATATGTCTGATGTTCATTAGCCCTAATCCATTGGTTTTTCTGTTTGGATTTTCTTCTTAAGCTGTTTAATTTCAGCCTCAGCGTTCAGCAAGTTAATCTTGGTCACAGATAGTTCATCGCTAATTTTTTTTAGCTTTTTATTACCAATACATTGAGAAATAACCACCGTGGTTGTCGCTACCACAATTGTATAACCAGTTACCATGATTTCAAGCTCAAACATAAAATAACTTCCTTTTTTGATCTTAACCCGTAACAGTATCTAGTAATAAATAATTTTACATTTACCGGACTTTACCATCAATTTTATGTCATTTTTATTTTTTCTGGTGCAATCCAGTGCACTTGATTATTTCGCCACTCACAAATAGGGTTACCCGCCTGTTTATGCTTAAGCAATGCCGCATGAATTCCCGCCTGAATGATTTTTGTTATCTTGGCTGGGTTATGAAATACCTTTGAAATCTCATCATCTGCTAAACAGATTTTTTTAATTACCATGATATACCTCGAATAATTTATGCCAAATGGTGTTATTTTCAATACGTGCACTATTACCTTTGATTTTTGATGCAATCAAATTTAATTGGGTGCAGATCCTTTAGAACGACAAAAAAACAAAATTACTCATTAATGATCAACGAGTTAGATTTTTAAAAAAGATGAATGAGGGGTACAATTATGGTGGTTATGCAGTTCTGAATTCCATAAGTCACCAAAAAAGGACCCTCATGCAAGTAGCATATAATAATCGAGAAGAATTTTCAGCTTTTTCGGCAAGTCGCGAACACTTAGAAAATATAATTGGTGCATTATTATCTCCGGAACGTGCAGTACAAGAGCATGGTGAAGTTGAGATTTTTATTCAGGAAGAAGGTACTGAACTATTACGAAAACTGCTGCAAGGCTATCTGGATGTTCGTACAGACAGTGAGATTCAGCGCGAAGATATTATGTCATCTTCAGGACAGGCGCTTAATCATGTACGCAGAGATACGAGCCGTAATATTGTAAGCTTATTTGGTGATGTCAAAGTGAGACGACTTGGATATAACCAACGACACCAGTCCAGTGTATTCCCTCTTGACCACGCGTTAAACCTACCAAAAGATCAATATTCTTTCGGATTACGTAAACGTCTTACGGCAGAAGCGATCAAAGGTTTTTTTGATGACGCAGTTCAATGCGTAAAAACCACCACCGGTGGTCATGTACCAAAACGACAAGCATTGATGCTGGTTGAAGATATATCCCAAGATTTTTGTTCTTTTTACGAACAAAATCGTTTTTTATCCCCTGAGCAAACAGTCGATCTTTTGGTGATGAGCTTTGATGGTAAAGGCATCGTTATGCGCCACGATAGTCTTCGCGACGCGACAAAGAAAGCGGCAATGAATAAAGATCAAAAACTTCAAACACGCCTAAGCCAAGGAGAGAAGCGTAATCGAAAACGCATGGCTCAGGTGGCAACTGTTTACACGGTAAAAGCACATGAACGCACAGCTGAGTCAATCATGAAATGCTCACCAGCGGAAGAGACTAATGTTAGTCATTTGAGACCACGAGTGCGCAATAAACGCGTCTGGGCTAGCGTTAAGCGGAATGCTATCACGGTTATAGAAGAAGCGTTTGCAGAGGCATTACAACGAGATCCGAAGCAGTCTCAAAAGTGGGTCATTTTAGTTGATGGTCATCCTCATCAAATTAAGCAGATCAAGCGGGTAATGAAACGTTTTAAGGTGAAGGCC
>JAOAUO010000108.1 GCA_030157565.1 Legionellaceae bacterium | reverse complement strand
CGCTACATCACACAGCTTACTAATGAATTACCTAAGCATGGAATTGAAACCTTTGTCGCAACAGGTTTTGTACAAGGAGCAGAACGCGAAGATGAATCAGCCCAATCGATTGAGTTGATTCGGGTTCCATCAATGGGTCGATCCTTCAACCCAATCAAAGATCACTTTGCTCGAAAGCAGTTAGACAAGATCATCGCCGAAGTAAATCCAGACATCATTCATACTCATACCTTCAAAGCGGGGTATGTAATTCGAATGAAAAGACAACCGGTGCCCGTGGTTCACACCTTCCACGGTCACTTGCTTGATGATCCAGAGTTTTCAGGATTTAAAACCAAAGTCATTATCGAGCTAGAAAGAATGCTTGCCAAGAAATCAGTAAAACTTGTAACTGTTGGTCAACGGGTCGCAAATGAATTAATCGAGAAGAAAATTGGTTATCGCACCCAATTTGTAAATATCCCTCCCGGAGTTGTTCCTGTGGATGTCACAGCTAAGCAACAGGCGCTAAAGAATTTGAATCTGCAAGATGATGGAAAACCCTTAGTTGGTTGGATCGCGCGCGTTACCGGAGTAAAAAACCCAATGCTTGCGCTTGAAGTTGCCGCCGCCCTGCCTGAAGCCAGGTTAGTAATGGCAGGTGGAGGTGATTTATTGGACCAGGTAAAGGCCGCAGCGCCATCTAACCTCAGCGTGATTGGTTGGGCTGATGCTGCAGATCTCTTTGGTGCCGTCGACATCATTCTTTCCACCAGCGAGAACGAGGGCATGCCCGTTGCCCTCATCGAAGCCCAGATGGCTGGTAAACCTGTTGTGGCAACGGATGTGGGCTCAGTGTCAGAGGTAATCCTTGATCAAGAAACCGGAATCATCACCAATAAAGAGGTGAGCTCAATCGCTTCAGCCCTTGAATCCCTACTTTCGGATGGTGCAAAGCGAGAAGAGATGGGCCGTTTAGCAATCGCACGAGCACAAGCTCTTTTCTCCGTTGATCGCATGATAAATGCCCACGTTGAACTCTATAAATCGATTGTGAAATAAGATTCACCTATGCGCGTATTCATAACAGGTGGTGCCGGCTTCATTGGCTCCCATTTAGCCGACCATTATGTAAACGCCGGTCATCAAGTGACAATCCTGGACAACTTTTCCACTGGATCGCAAACTAACATTGCTCATCTAGAAGGAAAAATTACTACCGTCGATGGTGACATAAGAAATATTGAACTTATCGAATCACTAACTCAAGAAGCCGACCTTGTCTTGCACATGGCTGCTGCTCTCGGGGTCAATACAATTCTTGAATCCCCTCTGGAATCGATGAGCACAAATATCACTGGCAGTGAGGTTGTTCTCAACGCCGCAGCACAATTCAATAAACGAATCATCATTGCAAGTACATCAGAAATTTATGGCAAAAACCCAAAGCAGCCCTTGTCTGAAACAGATGATCGTGTTGTCGGAGCACCACAAAAGATTCGCTGGACATATAGCGATGCCAAAGCAATTGAAGAGGCTATGGCCTTTGCTCTTCACCAAGAAAAGAAATTGCCTGTCACAACCGTCCGTTTGTTTAACACAGTTGGCCCACGTCAAACAGGACGTTACGGAATGGTAGTTCCACGCTTTGTTCATGCCGCCCTTAAGAATGAGCCAATCACAATCTATGGCGATGGCACTCAATCTCGCGTTTTCTGCCACGTAGCTGACGCGGTGCGTGCAATTGCGACCATTGCAGCGACTGATTCCACTATCGGCGATGTCTTTAACGTTGGCGGAACCGGCGAAGTAACCATTAACCAGCTAGCAGAGCAGGTTGTAGTCCTTACCGGATCGAAATCTGAAATTACCTACACGCCGTATTCTGA
>JAOAUO010000107.1 GCA_030157565.1 Legionellaceae bacterium | reverse complement strand
AGACAAACATATTCGCATGGTGACACACTTAGACGTTACCCCAGAAATGGTTCAGTGTACGATTGAAGTTTTACAGAATATCTGAGTTTGGGGATTCTCACTTTAGATGTTGACCATCTGCTGCTGAATTGTCGCGATCAATGTGGGTAATAGTTGGTGCTGGCTAGCCAAATCCAACCACAATGACTGTCCTTCCCTTATTTCATCAATGATTTCATCGGCCTGTTCGATGCTAAATGTGTCCGCAATTTTTAATAGGTCTTTTCGAGTGATTTGCTCACGTTTTCCGCTGATGGAAAGGGCCCGACTGACCTTGTGAAACTTCAACTTTGGATTGAGGGCGTAGGTTAGGTCATAGGCCGGCGAAAGATGCCATTGGTCCGTTTCGGGATGATAAGTAAAACTGTGGTTTTTTAAATGGTCATCGATGTTGTTAAACACCACGTTAAAAACCATCCTCCTATAAAGCTGTTGCAGTTCGTTGAGCGGTATTTTTAGGGCCATCGCCAACTTGAACAGATTCTCATAACTACTATCCTCTGGATTTTGATAGTCCCAGCCCGTTAATCCGGATGCCGTTAGTACATGCTGTTTTTGGTTGTTTTGTCGGTCAAAGCGATGCGTGGCGAAGTGCTGACCTTCCCAAAGTTCGCAAGGCATCATGTCAATGCCAAGTTTTTGGGCGATGTTGGCGTAGATGAATTCAATGGTTTCCTTCGGATGCGAGGGGTCGTTTTCGAGATTGAGCTTCACCAAAAAGTAATTATGATGCGGTCCATAAAGCAGATCACCGGGCAAGATTTGGTTTGTTTTGTGATGTCGAGCGACCAATATTTTTGGACGCATTCCACCAGCGGATGTGCCGATGCGAAATAGATTCAATAATCCTTCGGTATTGGCAAATTCAGGCGACAGGGTTTCTTTCTCAGCCAATATTTCTTTGAGCAATTGGGCCATTTCAGCGATCCGAAAACTCTTAGGGGCATCAATGTTTATACTCGGCTCATACTCCCAAGCGCCCATACCTCGTTGACCAACGTATGTCAATTGTTCCAATGCATTCAATTGAATTGACTTACCTTGGGCATTTAGCCAAGTTTGAAATAAGTGATTTCCGAAAACATCGGGCAAAGAATCGGCGAACATCGGTGGCAATCCGCGGAAAGCTTTGCCTTCGAATTGGGGAAAAGTTTGGGTTTCGGGGGTGCGTTTGATGATGAACGGCAAACTTTTGCCATGATTGGTGGCGAGATAGTCAGGGTTATACTGAAAATAACTGCATCGCTTATTTACGTCGTATCCCAACCGACCAACCTCTTTTCCCAGCAATTTGATATTCAGAATTTCACCCATGATGCTTGCTGAAGTTTGGTTTTAATAAAAATTGGGGACGTCGTTTTGCTGTGTGCCACCCTGGATTTTTTGGAGTCCGCGATGAATTTCGAGTAATAAATTGAAGTGATAGGCAACCCGCAATAAACTGTCTAATGTAACGTTCTTTCCCAATTCGATGTTTTGGATCGTGTTTCGCGATACATTGAGCAGTGCGGCGAGTTCCTCCCGAGATAGCTTTTGCGCCTGACGTTTCTCGCGACAAATTTTGCCAATGCTTAGTTTAATGTCGTTGATGGTAACAACTTCGAAGATCATTTTAACCAATATATTGTGTATATTGATTCAAATATAGCGAAACTAACCAATAAAATGGTTTACAAGTGTTTTCGCAATTTCAGAATCACCATCTTGCTGGTGGGCGTATTGCTCTTGTCGGCTACGGAATCAATTGGTACCAAAATGTTGGCCTCTGGGAAGTAAGTAGCGGCGCAACCATTTGGGATATTGAAGCTGATAATGATGAATTTCTTCGCCACACGCTCTACACCACCGTGGAAAT
>JAOAUO010000106.1 GCA_030157565.1 Legionellaceae bacterium | reverse complement strand
CTCCAATTGTTCAACTTTCTTATAACAATAGCTCATCATCTCGATGGCCGTCCTGATTCTAATCGACAATGCACGCACGGATAGTTTATGGCAATTTTCAAAAGAAACCAGACCTAAATGCCCTTCACACTCAGGCAATTGCACAACCAGACTGACAAGAACTTTCTGGTTTTGATAGATTTTTTTATCTTTAATAAACAATTGATACTCAGGATGACGCTCTAAAACGTGACTAATGGTTTGTAGCATTAATATGGTGAGCGTTTCAGAGGGGTATTTTTTATTAAAAAAATCAAGGCTACTCACATCAATATTGAACTGGCCTACCATCGTTGGATCAGCTGGATCACGCCAAGGTGTCATCATCCTTTTTCGATGCGTAGTCATTTCAGTTTCAATAGCATTAGATACCTGCATGTCAGATAAATGCGCGCCCGATTTTTTCATCCATTGTAGCGGAATGTCCAAAAATGACGACCAGTTTTCTCCTGGTTCTAAATGAATCTTTTTGAGCTGTTCCTTGCACTTACTTTTCAACCGAGTAATGAATTGATACACACCCTTTTTACCTAGTACAGTAAACAATGCCAAACCATGATTATATTGAATGAGAAGTGACGAAAAAACCTGTTCCTCAAAATATCGTATTTTAGCGGACATCGTTTCTCGATCCGGCAAACCCATTTCATTGTATAACTCTGCATCAGACACATGACGACGCTCATCGGCAAGAATAATATCAATTACTTTAGGAGCAAAATCATAAGGCAAGGCGTTCACCAATTCTTCGGCAAAACACTCACCGAGTAAATTCAATAAAATGACCGCAATTTTAGGGCATGGCTCCTCATTGATTAATTGACAAAAACGCGCTACATTTTCATTGAAATTTGGCGGAAACATATAGGGCACGCACAGCAATCGAACGATTTTGAGGGAAAGCAACACATGAAATATTTCATCTAGCAATTGTGCGCGCATGCGCTGCTGGAATTCGAGCGTTGGCATTTGAGGCCCAAATTTCAAGGGGATTTGACAAACCATGATGTCCACTTGCGCTAAAAATAAAAACATATGGACATAGACTAATTTGTCATGTTTTAGTTCAAACGGAAGACCCTCTTTAAATAGATTATCCATGCGAAGACAAATTATTTTTTTTTCATCAGCATTAATCTGATTCCAAAGTTCATGAATCGCCGCCTGTGGACCCCAGATCGGTTTGATCAAATCATCGATTTCGTCCATCATCAAATCCCTGTAACGATAAAAAAAACGAATTCTAGCCAGCTACCCAAGCTCTGTCAATGGATCTAAAACCGCGTTGCAGATAATGCGGGGCGACGATCGAAAGATTCAGCATGAGTCTTTTCAGACTATTTCATGCCGTCATTGCGTGGCGCTTCTTGCGCGGGAACGGAAGGGGTCGCTATCCATTGTATTTCGATACGGCGGTTATGTGCACTGCCATGAATCAGTTGGTTATCGGCTATGGGATGGCTGTCTCCAAACCCCTCTCCCTTCAAACGTTTGGCACGAATATCATTGGCCCAAAGAAATGCAAGCATGGTTTCGGCTTGGGCGTCAGTGAGTTTTTTTTTATGATCACGCGAGCCTAAATTATCGGTGAATGCGGCCACATAAATATCGCTGCAGGGGTATAAGTTTAACAATTTGACTATGTTGTTGAGCCCTTCATAACAAAGGTCATTCAATCGTGGGCTGTTGAATTCAAAGTAATGATCGGTCGGCACAATGAGTGTAACCGTATCCCCATAGCGCACATATTGAATATCATTTTTATTGAGATCTTTAACAATGGATTCAAGACCTACGCCAACCCCCCCATGCCCGCCAATGGCTGCCACGGTTCGTTTCAATGGGTGTGAGGGGGGGCGAA
>JAOAUO010000105.1 GCA_030157565.1 Legionellaceae bacterium | reverse complement strand
TTTACTCACGCATTGCGCTAAATTGCCTACGGAAAGCCATCTTCACGTGAATAAAAAATTAGCCAGCCCGTACACCATGCCGGCGGCCGCCTACCTGGCCTTGGCTAAAAATCAAACCGGCGTCGAACAGCAATCGTTGTGGGTGATGGCTGCGGGCCGTTTGATTTATGATGGGCAATGGCAACAAGGGCTTGCCATTTTAACACAAACAGGCGCATTACCCTTAGCGCTCGCAAATGAAAAAAATTTACTCTTAGCCAAAGTGGATTTGATGCGCGGGCAACCTCGCGTGGCGATTGCTAAATTGGCGAGTGTGCATGCAATTCAAACACAGCCCATTTATTATCAAGTCCAATTTCACGAGATGCTAGCCTACGCGTACCAATCCATCGGCAATGCGACTGAATCCGTGTCTGAGCGCATCCAATTGAATGATTTATTACCTGACGATGAGGCCAAAGCCAACAATTGTCGCGCATTGTGGTTGTCCCTTACCCTATTGCCTGGGGCCGAATTGGACACGTTGGCCGCTGAATCAATGGAGGGTTCTATTTTAAAAGGCTGGATGCAATTGGCCTTGATTTCACGTGGCCCATACCATACGCCTCAAGCGATGCTGGCCCAGGTTGAACAATGGCAAGTCGACTATCCTCATCACCCAGCCAATCATCTGTTGCCCTCGCCTCTAGACCGTGCGCATCTCTATGCATCCCCCCAACAGGTGGCCTTATTATTGCCATTGACGGGTCCTTTAGCCGGCCCAGGTTCAGCCGTTAAAGATGGGTTTATGGCGGCACATGATGCCAACCCGTCGGCGCCTCGGGTGCGTGTGTATGATACCCATACTGGCAATGTAGCGGCACTCTATCAGCAGGCGGTGGCCAATGGAGCGGATTATGTGGTGGGTCCCTTGAGTAAATCGGATGTGGCTCAGGTGGCGAGCATGAGCCATCCTGTGCCAACGCTCTTGCTAAATGATTTGGACGGGCATGTGCGCGAAAATGCGTATCAATTTGGCTTGTCACCGAGCAATGAAGCGCGCCAAGTGGCCGCCAAAGCACGAAAATCGGGGCTCTCTCGTGCCTTGATCATCGCACCGTCTGGCGCGTGGGGCGATGATGTGGTGCAGGCCTTTTCGAACCAGTGGCGCGCGAATGGCGGTCAAGTGGTGGATACGCTGCATTTTAGTGCGCAGGATGATATCAATACGAGTATTCGTTCTTTTTTACACGTGTCAGACAGTGAAGCACGAGAAAAACAAATGCAACAATTGCTAGGCCGCAACATCGAATCCACGCCTAGGCGTAGACAAGATTTCGATGTGATTTTTTTGCTGGCGTACCCCTCCAAAGCGCGACAAATCATGCCTATGTTGCATTATTATTATGCCGGTGATGTGCCGGTTTATGCGACGTCCAGTGTGTATAGTGGCAGTGTGAACGCAATGAAAGACCGCGATTTAGATGGGGTTATTTTTTGTGATATGCCATGGGTTTTTAGCCATCAAGTAGGCAGCCGCAATTGGCCGGAACAATTGAATAGTTATAATCGCCTGTACGCTTTAGGCATGGATAGTTATGCGTTATCCAATCAGTTAAATCAGTTGATATTATTTCCAGCACTCGGTGTGAGTGATAAAAGTGGAGTGCTGTATTTAAGCGCCAACCAGCAAATCGCACGTATTCTGGCCTTTGGGCAATTTAAGCAAGGCTTGGCGCAATCGATGAGTGACCATCGGTAACCTATGCAGGATTTTTTGAACAGCCCTTTTGAAATCGGTGGGCTAAGGCTTTCCAATCGCCTGATTCAAGGCCCTTTGGCGGGCTTTAGTTGCGCACCCTTCAGGCAGTTGTTCTACGAGTACACGCCACCGGCTTATTGCGTGTCTGAAATGATTTCAGCGCAGGATGTCTTAGGCAAACACCAGGCCTGCTCGCGTTATTTATACCGAGCGCCAGAAGAGCGTGTGTTGTGTTACCAGCTGTCTGGGAATAACGCACCCGTTTTGGCAGAAGCCGCCGAGCGGTTGCAAGCGCTGGGGGCTGATTTGATTGATTTAAATGCGGGTTGCCCTAAACCTAAAATTCGGAAAAAAGGCGCGGGCAGTGCGTTATTAGATGAACCAGAGCGTTTGTTTGAGATCGTACGCGCGGTGCGTCGAGCGATTACGATCCCGCTCACCGTTAAATTACGCACTTCAGGCGATGAACGCGACGTCATCCTAGCCCAGGCCCTTGAACAAGCCGGTGCGGATGCCTTAACTGTGCATGGTCGACGTTGGACTGAGGATTATGTTTTCCCCTGCAATTTTTCCCACATTGCACGCATCAAAGCCGCCGTGAGTATACCCGTGATTGCAAATGGAGACATTGCCGATCACGCAACTTTAGCGCAAGCAATCACCACAACCGGCTGTGATGCGTACATGATTGCCCGCGCAGGAAGCGGTCACCCTTGGCTCTATCAGCAATTATTGTCAGACTCAAGCGCTCTGGTTCATCCTCCGCATGCGGAACGAGTCGATTGTTTCATGAGGCACTTGCACGGTTTGTCTCGTTTAGAAAGTGAGCATCAGGCGGTTTTGCAAAGTAAATCCTTGGGGCGATATTACTTTAAGCATGTGTTGTGTGACGCGTCATTGCAGGCCTTTTATGCGTTAAATAGTTTAAACGCTATTTTTATGTTTTTGAATCATTTGCCGCGGCATACCTTGTCCATGTGTCATCATATCCGGGGACAGTCATAGAAAATTCAGTTGTCCATCATCTTTTATTTCCAGCGTAAAACAGGCCTGTCATTGCGTCTAAATCAATTCAGATCATCCATTTTTAGGGTGATTTGTATATTGAATCGATTGGCTGAATGGTTATTTGATCATTATTTGTGATATCATCCTATTTTTATAGCATTAATGAGGCGGCAGCTCATGTTCAATCGCAACACCCCAAGTGGAAATATGGACCCTCACTCCAATTCGTCATTGTCGACTTGTTATGATGAAGAGATAATCAGTATCACCCGATCGGAAGATTGGAATCAATTGGATGATGACAAATTAAGTGGGCTCAGCTCTAGCGCGTATTCGTTTCCAGGTTTTCAGGAGCGCATTGATTTGATTAACGAGAAGCCATTGCACGATCCCTCCGAGCTGATCGAACTTGGATTTAACACGGATGATATCATTAAAATATTAAAAAAGTGCGGAAAGAATACCATTGAAGTGATTTTTAAGCACCACGGTGCCTTGATCAATTATGGCTTTGATAAAGAGGGGATCCTCCGACTGGCATGCCATGAGGGAGGGGGGAGTAATATCCAAGCCGTGATTCATCATTTCCCGGAATTAAACTTATTTTATAACCATGCTGAAATTCTTCAAATGGCGGGACACAAAGGTGGTTCACGTTGTATCGAAGCATTTTTTGAATATCGTGAACGCATGCAGCTTGATTTAAAATTTAACCTGGGTGAAATTTTACAGATTGTTGGACGGGAGCGAGGGGCTGTTAAACTCAAGGCCGTGTCAGACCATTATGAGGATTTGGTTAGCCAATGTCGATTGCCTCGGAGTACAATAGTCCAAATGGTAATCCAGCCTAATGGCGCCTCAAATATTGCAGCAATATTGGCAAAGTTTAAAAACAAACCATCTTCCCAGGCGAGCGCCTCCGAGGAATATGCACTACAAAGAAATAGATTGGCGAAATTGGAGGCGTTGAAACTCGCTTTTGGGACGGGTAGTCTAGTCACTAGCTTGGATGAGAATGTTGTTTTTTTGTTAGAAAATAAATTGAAATTTACTCACCCACAAGCCTTACGTATCCTCAAAACATGTAACAACGCATGTGTCAGTGCTCTTGAAAAACATCATCAACCATTAATAAACTGGGGATTTACTAATGAAATGATCACCACTATCGCGGGACATAAAGGGGGTGCGGTTAGTTTGTCTCAAGTGGTCTCTCATTATGATACGTTACGCAACACATTCCGTTATACACTGGCTCAAATTGAAAAACTTGCATCACAATGTGGCAGTGCAAATAACATCGGTGTTGTTTGTGAGCATACAACAACGCTCCTTGATTATCCCTTTACCCGGCAGCAAATCATTAATATGGCGTCCCATCATGGTGCTGCAAAATACATTAAGATCCTTGTGGATTATTTGCCTCGTTTAAAAAGCAAGGGCATTTTACCATCAACCATCGAAACCTTTCACAAGAAACCAGGTAAAAAAGACATTAATCAGCTTTTGATCCGGGTCTCAGCCATCGTTTCACCAGCTCAGGATGAATCAATTTTAACAGAGCCCACTACGACTGGCAAAACGGTGACTGAGGCCGATGATGCAGTGCCTGTACAAAGCATTTCAAACCAACATGGGTTCTTTAAACCATTGAATGAGGGCTGTTTGTCTTTAAATGCGAATGATGGGCCATGTTTACCCCGCATCGATACGCTAATAAGCATTGTAAATCAGAAGCGCACAATATCGGAACCTATTTTTTTTGAATTAAACTCAAATAAATCACCTCGACAAAATCAGTATGACATGCCTGGTCGGAACGGCAGTCAAGGCTTTTCTTCGACCTAAATTGATCGGCAAAAAAATGATCAATTCTGGTTCGTCCGTTAATCGGTCTCTTTTTAGCTAAAATCAAACAAAACCGGTCAGTTTCAAGTTGAATTTATCATGTTTACTCGCATTCCCGACAAATAAATCATAAATCTGTTCTCACAGGCCAAACCGATCCATCCCCTCTCCACCGCGCGCAGCGTGGGGGAGAGGGCTAGGGTGAGGGGGTTAAAAACAGGTCGCGTTAGCGACACCCGCTTATGATGTATTAACAGCATAAGCCCTCATCCCACTGCGTACCTTGGTAATTTTGGTTCTTATCAATTGGGTCAGCTCACAACAATGACCTTCAACACGAACATACACGTGCCTTGCATGATGAATAACGCGCCCTGGTAACTGTATGACATGAAATCGTAATGCCTTCATTTTGCTTTCTTTCAAACCTTTGGGCAGTGCCGCAATCTGCATTAACCGATTCAGATTAAACGACAATACCATCATCGCCCACCATGCCGCATTTGTCCCAAACAAATTTGAGGGTCATTGACCGCCAGCCAACCCTTCTTTTTGCGTACTATGTACGTGCTCGCTTTTACCACAACGTTTGCGGTGCCATTGAATCAAATCAGAGCCATTTATGCCGCGATTCGTGACAACTGCAAATAATTTGTACCTCACTTCGTCTAATTTAATCGTTTGAAACGGCAACTCCAATTCATCATCATTTTTAATTTTTGATGGTTTCATGGCCTCCCGTATGGCTAAATAGCGGTAACTGGCCTTGCTTCTTACCGCCCAATCCGGCACAAAACAAATATCAGCCCATTCCTGATTTGTTTTTATTTTGTTGCCATCGGCATCCTCCTGGTCAATGGGATGCCAATGTTTCTCATCAAGAGACAGGGCTTCTTTTTTAATCCCAGCGCTGACACGCCCGGCAATTGCGAATGGAATAACGCCAAAGCGAGGGTCACTACCTTTGTAACAATACAGTGCTTTTCGTTTGTATGTGTTTGTTAGCGTTGCATCCTGATCTAATGTCGCAATGGTTGAAGGTGATTGCTGTTGCACGCATGCAATCAGGGGTTTATTCAAGCCAATTAACGCCTTCAACTTATCGTTTGGTTTAGGAATAAACGCCTCACCCTCCACACGATTTTTTTCTTCTTCAGGTGAGTGAAATTGAGGCAAGTAACGGTGTATCGCTGCATTGGAAGGTAAGCGACGACTTTTTGCTTTTCGCCATCGTTTTTCAAAGGCGCGTCGCTCTTTGCGCTTCATGCCATGAGTGGTAAACCGAATCAGCAAGGTCCTGAATCCTGCATCTTGTTCCAGACGTTCAATATCACGAATGCAATCGCCACCAGCTAGATTTAACAACACTAATGCCAGAATCATTTCAGCATCAGTCCATCCGCGTATTTTTGTCTTCATGGTTTGATTGATGTATCCAACAAGACCGCTTTGTGCGGCAAGCTCTACGTACAAAGGTAAGCCTGCAAAACCAGTTAAGCCAGAGTCATTTTTTTCAGCTTGATACTGGAAGGGTAAGGCGCTCTGTGGCATGATCGTTTTTGCTCCTTTGCTTAATCGTGGGTTAGTGTGTTTTCGCAAAAACAATTCTATCCCTTTGATTTAATGATGCAATGGAGCACCTCCAAATTTCAAATTTGAGGAATTAACAAACCCGTGCGTTCAGCTCACCGGCACCAGCAAGTCGACTCAAAATAGAACCGCAGTTGAGCTCGACATGCCTCCATTCATGGACCAAGTAGCTGAATCTTTAAGCTCGACCCATGAAGCGTCGTTATTGCCTAACGTTTCAAGCGTTTCAGCGCCGCCTTACGCACATTTTTTCCAATCGGGCAGATCCTTACTTGATCAATCATCTTGCATCCCTATCGAGGAGAGCGAGGACGATTCGACACTCAATACAGGCTCTGTTTCAAGATAGCGGCGGGCACAGAGGCTCGCTATTGATAGTGCGGCAGACCACTCAGGGTGATCTGCTGTCAATGTTGTGTTTACGAGGCAATAGAGGGTTAATCGCTGTTTAGCGACAACGCTATTTGTCGCTAAACAGAAATGATGATTCATGTCAGGCAATCCATTAAAGCAGGCTTCTTCCGCCGTCCACCGAGAGGATTTGTCCGGTAATAAAGGGGTTTTCTACGAGAGCTAGCACGGCGTGTGCAATAAAGATAGGGTTTCCGTGCTGTTTGAGCGGGGTTTTTGCAATGATCTGGTGTTGCTCTTCCTTTGTTAGCGCATTGTCCTTTTCTGGCCATAGAATCGCACCAGGGGCGATTGCGTTCACGCGAACGTGTGGTGCAAATTCGCGCGCTAGTGCCTTTGTTTGCAGATTCAGGGCGGCTTTCGATTGACAGTACATTGCATAGCCTGTCAGTGGTTTTTCGGCATGAATGTCCGTGATGTTGATGATGGTGCCTTCTGAGGCAGCAAGAGAGGGGTAGGCTGCATGGCTTAACAGAAAAGGCGCTTTGACATGCATCGTAAACATAGGCCCCCAATCGGATTCGTGGCGGCTGAATAGAGACGCATTGTTGACCAATAGATCGAGACGGCCGCACCAGGCTGTGGCGTCCCTCACGAGTTGTTTCGGTGTGTTGGGTTTGCACAAATCTCCGGTAAAGACCCGCGCACTATCTGGTCGCAAGGCATTGAGTGTTTGCGCCAATGCAATGGCTTCGGTTTGTGATTGGTGGCAATGAATAGCCACACAATAGCCTGCATGATGCAGATGCTGGGCGATTACGGCCCCAATGCGTCGTGCGGCGCCGGTGACCAAGGCTACCCGAATGGACTGTTCTTTTTCTTGTATCACGTTTGCCTCACTCTGAAAAAAAGGATGATGGATAGTCGTCATTCAGCACCTCTCGCCCTGCGGGCAACATGAGGTGATGCGTGTTACTTGTCATGCACAAATGATACGTCGTCTATAATAAAAACACAATGGCGCCCATGGATGCATCGAGACTGTCTTCCGCCTTTATTTTTTATATCACCTATTTTTTTGGACAAATCGTTTTTGTCGGACTACACTAGATTTGGACTTTGGAAAAAAGGCATGAAAAATGCCATTCATGGAAAAATCAATTCACAAGGAGATTTATGATGGACACACAACACGCAACCCTACCCAACTCAAAAAAAGCCCATGTGACCGAGGCGGCTAGTGATTTAGTCAATGAAAGTGTTAAATTGGCTCATGAATTGTATCAAGAAGGGTTAAAAAAATTAGACGACGCCACGCATGAGGCGAAATCTTATTCCGATGAGCTATTGGTACAAGTGCGCGAACACCCCTTGAAGGCTATTTTAATTGCAGGCGGCGTGGGCATTTTACTGTCTGCTTTGTTACGAAAATAATGATAGCGATAGAAGAAGCGCTGGGTCTTTTTTCCAGCCCGTTTCATTTGCTGAAAACATGCCTGTCTATTACGCGACTGGAAGCCAAACTGGCCGGACTCAGTGTTTTTCCGCTGTTGGTTTTTTTGTGTTTATTCATGGTTTCTTTAATGGGGCTTTGGTGCCTGACCCTTTGTTTATTCGGCTATCTTCTGATGCAAGCATTGGGTGATTGGGTCTTGTCCATGGGGCTTCTTTGCTTATTCAACGCGGCGCTAGTTGGCATCATTTTAAGGTGCATCTGCCTGTATTTGAAGCGAATGAGCTTTGAAAAAACACGTGCCTATTTGTCAGATCCATCCATCGCACGGGGCTCGTCGCCTGCTGCGAGCGATGAACCGGCTCATTTGAGCCAAGGAGCTTGATGATGGCTTCAGCGAAAGAAGTGATGCGAGCCCTTGAAATCTTAGAAAAACAGCGACAGCGCTTGCAAGGCGAGGTCATCCAGCATCAACGGTATCTGTTTGCTTGGTATCAAAATAACCGCTGGATATTTGCAGTCGCCTTGTGCTCCGCGTTTTTGATTGGGTGGCGCAGGCCCCGTTTGTTAAAGGGCGTCAGGGGATTTAAAACCTTGTGGGCTCTTTTGCCCCTGATGATCAATCCAATCCCTCATCGCATCCATTGTGAGCGATCGCCGTGTATTTGAGCGTGTCGGCCCCGATCGCAAACTCAAATCCAAGAGATCTCTTACAAAATAATCATCCATTGACGCAATGACATCCTCTGTGAAAAGACTATACTGTTAAGCACAGGGAGTAACAGGGACAACACGGACTGTTTGACACGATGTCACGCAAGGAGCACAGCAACGGATTTGCAACGCTGCAAGGATGCAGCTTTTCTGAGGGGCCACTTGTGGCCCTGCTACACGGTATTCTTTGTTGTCATCTCAATCATCACATCCACTTTACATTCAAGACTGGCTCAGCTCACCTGCATCATACTGTATTGGCGTTTGTATACGTTACATGCATACTCCCGCTCAGCATGGCCGTTTCGACGAAATGAAATACGCAAGAACACGTCATCAGCCGATTGGCCCGCAGGTCAATCGGCTGAATGCGCATTAAATATCGATATTTTCCGCATCCAATGCATTGGTTTCAATGAACTCTCGGCGTGGCTCGACTTGGTCTCCCATGAGGGTTGTAAATATCTCATCGGCGGCTACAGCGTCTTCAATGGTGACTTGCAACATGCGACGCACTTCAGGATCCATCGTCGTTTCCCACAATTGCTCCGGATTCATTTCCCCAAGACCCTTGTAGCGTTGAATGGTTTGCCCGCGCTTGGCTTCATCCATCAGCCATGTTAAAGCCTGCTCAAAGCTCGTTACGGCTTGTGTTTTTTCGCCGCGCTTGATGATGGCGTTGTCTTCAACCAAGTTCATCAGATGGGTGTTAATGCCCACCATTTCTTTGTAATCTTTAGACGCGAATAGTTCGGCATTCAGTAAAAAGAGGTTAGCACTTCCATGTTGAGTCATGATGACACGCGGGATATATTGGCCGGTCTCTTCATTGTGCTTCACATCCACAGCAAACGTTTGTGTTTTGCTGCCAAGCCCTTGCAAGCCCAGTTGAAGCGTCTGTGCCCATTCGAGAATGGAGGCCTGGTCGTTAAAATCGTCTAATTGCAAGGGTGGCAAAGACGCCATGCGTTGAATGATATCGGGGTGATATCGGCGCGAATAGCGTTTGATGATTTTTTCCATGCGACGAAATTGCTGCACTAGCTCTTCCAATGCGAGAGCGGTAATGGCTGGCGCTTCTTTGGCCGGATAAAATGCCGCTCCATCCATGGCGGTCTGCGTGAGGTATTCGTATAATGCGTCATCATCTTTTACGTATTGCTCTTGTTTTCCCTGTTTGACTTTATAAAGCGGCGGCTGGGCGATGTAGATATAGCCGCGTTTAATCAGTTCAGGGGTTTGCCGATAAAAGAAGGTCAGCAATAACGTGCGAATGTGCGAGCCGTCGACGTCGGCGTCGGTCATGATG
>JAOAUO010000104.1 GCA_030157565.1 Legionellaceae bacterium | reverse complement strand
GCCATGGGTATATCACCATGTCCTGAAATCATGACAACCGGTAATCCAATTTTTTGTTGATTCAGATGCTCAAGCAACTCAAGCCCACTCATGATGGGCATCCGAACATCAACAATCAGACACCCTTGGATATTGTAGTCATAATCATCAAGAAATTCACGCGCACCTCCATATGTTTTAACATTAAAATAAACCGATTCAAAAAGACACCGCAATGCATTGCAAACTGATAAATCATCATCAATGATGAATATTGTTTTATCGGATGGATTCACATTTAACTCCATGTTTAATTATCAAAATATAATCTACCACATTGCATTCAAATTGCAACAACTTATTAATATTTCATTATTTGAATTTTTAAACCAAAAAAATGAAAAAAATACTGGTTTTTTTTATTTTAAAATATAACAAATTCATCATCGATTAATCTGGTTTCAGTTAATGATGTTTAGTTTGGTCGAAACGACATGCAAAAATACGCCAAGCGTTCTCTATATCCATGAGTCTTTCTTCATGTTTTTTTGTCCAATGTCCAATAATGATCAATCATTTCTCAATGCAAAAATGGGTTCCATCTGAGCGGCACGACGCGCAGGATAGAATCCAAAAAAAACGCCCGTTGCAACAGAAACGCCGAATCCTATCAATGGTGGTATTGCATACATTCTAAATGACCATTGACTGAAATATGCAATGATCCATGTAAAAAATAACCCAATCAGAATACCCAACCCCCCTCCTAGCACCGATAATATAATGGACTCAAACAGAAACAATGATTGTATATCACGATTTTTGGCTCCGATGGCTTTACGAAGCCCGATTTCTTTTTTTCGCTCACTCACGGTGATTAACATCACATTCATCACGCCTATGCCTCCCACCAACAGAGCAATGCCCCCAATAACAGCCAATAACAAGGTAAAAATTCTGCCCTGACTTTCCATGCTATTAATAATTTGTTTTGCACTCCGTATGAACACATTGGAGTGAGGCATTTGAATATGGATGGCCTGCTTGATTTGCTCGATGACCGCGTCAATATGACTGTCAGGCTTCAGTAGCATAATGGCGTTATTCACACGGGTATTTTTGTTGATCAAAATCATGCCAGCAATGGGTAGAATGATGGATTGTTCAATGTCTTCATTAAAAAAGACGCTTTCTTTCCAGGGGGCCGCCACTCCAACGATAGTATAGAGTGATTTCCCTATACGCAGCTGCTGACCAATGGGGTCGTCCACACTGATCTGTTTCATTTGCTGAGCTAAACGATGTCCTATCACACAAAAACGCTCAAATGACTCCATAAATGAAATAAACCGGCCACGTTCCAATTGAATGTGCACAATATTGGCCAATGACTCGTCCGCTCCTATCAACGTGGCACTCAAATGTTTTCCTTGAAAACTAACGGACTCGAATGCAGTATTGTAAGGTGCGATGCGCAACACATTCGGCAATAACGAGGACAAATTTCGCCAAACAGCCAGTGGCATCTCACCGCCACCGGCGCTGGGTGAGTGCGTCAACGCATCTTGAAAAACGGACACGGCAATTAAATTGGTCCCTAGTGTTTTAAATTGTGCCAGGGCTTTTTCTGTTGCCAATTGACTGCAACTGATCAATGCCACGATGGCTCCTGTGCCTACGAGAATACCCAGCACCGCAAGACCCGTTCGCAACTTGGATGTCATCAAATTAAATGAGGCTTGCTGGGCATAATGAAACAAAAAACGAAGGAGTCGCCTATTCATAGACCACAACATCCCCTAACTCCAATCCGGCTTCAATGACGACAGAATCCGCACTAATAGCGCCTGTTGTGACTGCGCGCTTGGTCAGCGCACCATTTGTGGCATACACATTCACCCAACTGCTTCCTTGTTCAGGGATGACAGCCGCAATGGGAATCAATAATCTATTTTGGGTATCAACGGCCAACTCAATTTCAGCGCTCATGCCTACTTTCATCCACGCTTGTTCAGCTTTAGTCAGCGAACGCACTTCAATAATGGCGGTAAACGTAGGCAAGCCTCCATTTCCATTGACGGAGGCTTGAGCATTCACTGTTACCAAATGCCCCTTCAGCACGTGCTTTCCAAACGCTACGCTATGAATGCTTGCGGACATCCCTTGCTTGACTTCATTAATATCCACTTCAGGAACGTTAATTTCTACTCGAATACCGCTTAAATCACCCATCATACCCAAGACCTGGCCTGCTTTAATATTCATACCGCTCTTCACGCCTTTTGATAAACCGTCTTCTGACGCAGGTGGATAAAGCAGTACGCCCTGACTAGGTGATTTAATTTGAATGACATTGTGCTGAGTTGTTAACGCTAAACGCACTTTTTTAAACTCGGAAAAGCTTAAATGGGACAGATCATCGGGTGATTCTGTTTGCATTTTTTTGGTTAAGGTAGTGAGTTTATTTGATGCTTGCATTAATGAAACCCGAGCCGTAGTGAGACTGGATTGCTCGCTCAGGTAATTATTTTTAGCCAATAGTCCTGCGTTCCATAATTCATGGGTGCCCGTGAATTTGGCCCGAGCGATACTATAGCTATCTTTCGCTCTTAGATAATCAGTCAATGTATCATTGTATTGTCGTTGCAATTCATCCGAACTCAAAGTAAAAACGAGCTCACCCTTTTTAACCCTTTGGCCATACGAATAATGAATGGTTTCGACCACGGCATCCATGGGCGTGATTAACGCATTTTCGTTAAGGGGTTGAATCACACCTGTAAAATGCATGGTTTTATGGATGGTAGATTGTTTCACTACATAAGATTTCAAAGCGGTTTTGGGTTGTGATGTGGGCTTGCTACAAGCGCCCAATAGACAGGTAAAAAAAAGAACAATCCATCGCAAGGTCATCTTTTTTTTCATCCCTTCTTTCTAATTTTAAGTTTAGATTATAGATTTTCCCACCTAAAAACACATTGTGGGTTTCCTTATGCTGATGGGTTCCTTCTATTTCGTCTAAATTTTAAATCCTAGGTGTGAGCCACTTGTAAAGAAAAAAAGCCAGCCGCACCACCTTGGGTGCTTGATGAACTAAATTCCAGATTATAAACGCCTGCTTTGAAATACAGTTGTTGCGAACCCCAGCCGATTGTATTATTTGTAGATGTACTTAATTTAATGACCGCCGATCCATTGTTAGCTGTTATGGTTAATGTTCCATCACGCAATAGCGTGATGTTATATCTAAATATCGTGTTTAAAGGAATATTTCTTGCGAGGTTAACGATCTTCAAGAAGCTACTTTGTGCAGGTGTTGTGCGTATTTGAGCATAAATACAGCCATTGCAAGTATCATTATTCGGATCGAGTGCATCCCTATCGTAATAAAGCTTCAAGAGCGGCGAATTACTGGCCGTTTGACCTAAGCTATCGGTGTTGCCTTTATCATGTATTTGCCCGACGATCACACGTTTCTCTGCAGGCGCCACTTGACTAACGAGTAAAGATGCAGACAGTGAATTGCTGGCAAACGTACTTAATTTCCAGTAAGCCGAGGAGCCTGGCAGTATTTCATAGAATTCACAACGAGGAAATTCGCTGCCAGGCGTGGTTCCTCCATTGAGGGGTGCAAACATGTTCATTGCACCCGAAACGGGATCTGTGAAAAAATAAGGTGCGTTTGTATAACCATTATTTGCACCGGGCGTTCCGTTCAGTGTCGCTTGTCCTATTGAGATGGCATTATTCTGCGATCCTGGGGGAAGAGGGAGAGTCAGGCTCCACGTTTTTAAGTCGAAATTAGATGCAGGACGCAGAGCCGGGTTTAAACCTGGAATGGTGAGGAGATTGGATGCCATATTCGGTGTCCCCGAACTCAACGACACGACTGAGCCCGCCGGTATAGCGACCGTAACAACGCCTGTGGCTGTTGGTTGAATGGAGAGAATATAGTTTGACTGGCCGCTGCTGCCAGCAATGCTGGCTACACTTCCATTGGTCACATTGACCCCTGCAGGAACAAGCCCTACGACCGGCTCACTAAACGTCACATTCACTTGAAAAGGCAACGGGAAGGGGTTGCTTAATGTAGCCGATTGCAAGGTGACGCTTGGGTTACCAACAACGGCTGATGGTATGCTTAGAAGATTGGATGCCTGATTCCGCGCGCCCGTAGTCACCGATACAGCCGCATTAGCGGGGATTAAGACCGTAATAGCGCCTGCGTCTGTCGGTTGGATGGTAAGGACATAGTTGGGCTGGCAACTGCTGCCCGTCATGCTGACTGTACTTCCATTGGACACTATAACGTCTGCTGGAAAAAACCCGGCAACCGGTTCACTAAACGTCACATTCACTTGAAAAGGCAACGGGAAGGGGTTGCTTAATGTAGCCGATTGCAAGGTGACGCTTGGGTTACCAACAACGGCTGATGGTATGCTTAGAAGATTGGATGCCTGATTCCGCGCGCCCGTAGTCACCGATACAGCCGCATTAGCGGGGATTAAGACCGTAATAGCGCCTGCGTCTGTCGGTTGGATGGTAAGGACATAGTTGGGCTGGCAACTGCTGCCCGTCATGCTGACTGTACTTCCATTGGACACTATAACGTCTGCTGGAAAAAACCCGGCAACCGGCTCACTAAATGTCACATTCACTTGAAAAGGAAGAGGAAATGGATTATTTAAAGTCATCGTTTGCAGGAGTACAGTAGGATCCGTAACCGCAAATAGCGGTGATGTTAAAATCATGATGAACAGCGTGGTAAAGAATGTTTTCATTTTTATGTTCTCCATAACGTCCCATACATGGGAGCTCAACCATTACCTGTCAATATGATTTTTTATTTAACTGTTAATCCAGGTTACCTTCGATGATGAATAAGGGTTTTATCTTTGATTGAGCGAGCGGCACGCACGCCACTCGCAACGAAATAGACACCGACTAGACTGTGTGTTTTATTTGCAAAGAATAAAAATTAGCTGCCCCGCCTATGGAGCTGGATGCGCCATTGTCTTGCACATAAACGCCGGCTTTAAAGAACAACTCTTGTATGCCCCACCCTACCGTATTGTCGGTTGAGGTATTTAAGTTATAAGTCGTTGACGTATTCTGATGGGATCCATTAGAAAGATGAAGGTTGACGCGCAATGTGCCATTCTTCAGTAATGTAATTTTATAGATAAACAGTTTATTTAACGGCACGTTATTCGCCAGTGTAACCGTTTCCAAGAAATTATCTTGAGCAGGAATTGGACGTATTCGAGCATAAATACAGCCGTTGCAATGGTTTCCATTGGGGTCTAATTGATTGAGATCGTAGTATATTTTTACTAAGGTTTTACTGGCCACTACTTGTCCGGACTCATCCGGGGTTCCCTTGTCTTGTATTTTTCCAACCACGATTTTCTTGGATGGCGGCATTTGCGTGATTAATAATGATGCCGTTAATGTATTGCTCGCATAGGTTCTTAATGTCCAAGAATGGGGGGAATGGGGCAAATACTCTGATAACTCACTACGAGGAAACACGGAATTTGGTGTGGTCGCACCATTTAGTGAGGCAAAAAAATTCATTGAGCCGGTCGTTTCATCTGAAAAAAAATAAGGCGGTTGTGAGAAACCCGTATTTAACGCTGGATGACCGTTCAGCGTGTTATTGCTGATGGTGATCGCTTCTCCTACGTCGCCTAAGGGAAGCGGTAGAATAAGCGTCCAAAGGGATAAATCAAAATTAGATGACGGATTCAAAACAGGATTTAAAGCCATGATGTTGAGTTTATTTGAAGTCAGATTGAATGAACCCGTCGTCAAGGATTTGACGACTTTAGCCGGCACAAACAGCGTAATGGGGCCTGGGAATGTTGGGGTGATGGTCATAGTAAAAATCGTATCGCATTTGCCCACTAGATTCGAGACCGTGCCGTTTACAATATTAATTACTGACTCATCAAAACCTGTGACGGGCTCACTAAATGTCACTTTGACTGTAAAAGGCAGGGCATATGGATAGCCAAATGCTGCCGTTTGTAAGATAACGCTGGGATCAGGGTTAGCAAATAAGGGGGATGTTAATATGAGTATGAATAGGGTTGAGACGAGCTGTTTCATTGCATTAATCTCCATTAATTAAATTCCTATTGTTGTCAAATCAACACTAGGTGTGTGCCACTTGTAAAGAATAAAAGCTAGCCGCGCCACCTAGTGTGTTTGACGAGCCGGCTTCTTGATTATAAACGCCTGCTTTGAAATACAGTTGTTGCGAACCCCAACCAATCGTATTATCTGTAGATGTATTTAACTTAATAATAGTCGATAGATTATTTACCTTTATGGTCAATGTTCCGTCACGCAATAGGGTGACGTTATAACTAAATATCGTGTTTAAAGGGACGTGTTTTGCCAGGTTAACGATCTTCAAGAAGTTATTTTGCGCAGGCGTTTTGCGTATTTGAGCATAAATACAGCCATCGCAAATGCTATTATTCGGATCGAATGCCCCCCTATCGTAATAAAGCTTCAAGAGCGGCGAATTACTGGCCGTGTGACCTAAGCTATCGGTGTTGCCTTTATCATGTATTTGCCCGACGACCACGCGGTTCTGGGCAGGCGCCACTTGACTAACCAGTAAAGATGCCGACAGGGAATTGCTGGCAAACGTACTTAATGTCCAGTAAGCCGAGGCTCCTGGCAGTACTTCATACAATTCAGAGCGAGAAAATTCGCTGCCAGGCGTGGTTGCACCATTGAGTGGTGCAAACATGTTCATTGCACCCGAAGTGGGATCTGTGAAAAAATAAGGTGCGTTTGTATAACCATTATTTGCCTCGGGCGTTCCGTTCAATGTCGCTTGTCCTATTGAGATGGCATTATCCTGGGCTCCCAGGGGAATAGGGAGCGTCAGGTTCCAGGTTTTTAAATCAAAATTAGATGCAGGAGGCAGGGCCGGGTTTAAACCTTGAATGGTGAGAAGATTGGATGCCATATTCGGTATCCCCGAACTCAGCGACACAACAGATCCCGCCGGAATAGCGACCGTAACAATGCTTGTGGCTGTTGGTTGAATGGTGAGAATATAGTTTGACTGACCGCTGCTGCCAGCAATACTGGCTACACTTCCATTGGTCACATTGACCCCTGCTGGAACAAGGCCTACGACCGGCTCACTGAAGGTCACATTCACTTGAAAAGGCAGCGGGAAGGGGTTGCTTAATGTAGACGTTTGCAAGATGACGCTAACTCCAACAGCAGCGGGTGGTATAGTGAGAAGACTGGATGCCTGATTCGGTTCGCCCGTAGTCACCGACAAAGCGGCATCTGCGGGGATAAAGACTGTAACACTGCCTGCGGCTGTGGGTTGGATGGTGAGAACATAGTTCGGCTGGCAGCTGTTGCCTGTCATGCTGATTACGGTACCATTGGTCACCATCACGCCTGCTGGAAAAAACCCGGCGACCGGCTCGCTAAAGGTCACATTCACTTGAAAAGGAAGGGGAAATGGATTACTTAAAGTCGTCGTTTGCAGGTTTACGGTAGGGCCTGCAACCGCAAATAGCGGTGATGATAAAATCAGGATTAACAGCGTGGTAAAAAATGTTTTCACTTTGATGTTCTCCATAACGCTTAACGCCCCATACCATATATATTGGAGTTTGAACAAAACGACATGTAAAAAAAACGCCTGTCATTTCGTCAAAATATAATCAGCGCCTTAATCGTTAGAGGGCTCCGTGTATTTAATCGCGGGTTTGAGTCCATCTACTCACTAACGAAAACCCTCGATTAAATACGCGAACCTTTCTAAATGTCCATGGGCCCATTATCATGGAGAGAAGGACATGCGTCTTTTTTCATGTTCTTCTCTCCAATGTCCAATTTATTAGGTCAGCCTGTTTGCCTCGTCCTGATTATGGGATTTTTTTTAATAAAAGATCTACTAAGGGTTTCCTTTTTCACTTTGACTAGCGGATAAACACAATAAACCAAAATCGATCTTCTTTCATGGGCCAGCCAGGTCTTACTGGATACACAGGTGGGCTTCTCAGAGGAGGACGTCTTTGGCACGCCCATCGGGCTCAATCAAACACAAATAAATTGAAAAAATACATTTAAAATGATTGCATCGGATTTTGAATTCAACGAGAATACTTTTTTTTAATATAGTTTAAAATCAATGAGTTTATCATTAAATGAACCCACCTTTACTGCCTAGCCCGTCACCACTAGAGTCTTTGATTTATCCATTGACGAAACGACAAGAGCCTGAATGGGTCGGTACAATATCGGGAAATGAACTCATTGCTCATGATAAAGGCACGACAGCAGAAGAACAGGCCCTTATTGATTTACAAAAAATATTGGTTTTATTAAAACATCAAACAGGATATGACTTTTCACTCTATAAACCCACCATTATGCTCAAGCGCATCGATAAACGCTTAGAGTCTCTCGAAATCGATACGCTGTCGACTTACCTCTATTATTTGCATCACCATCCCAATGAAATCAACATCTTGTTTAAACGATTATTGATTCATGTGACACGTTTTTTTCGAGACTCAGATGCGTTTGAACGGCTCAAATACGAGCTTTTGAGCAACGTCTTAAAAAACGATCCCTTGGATACCTGTTTTAGAATATGGATGCCAGCATGCTCTACCGGCGAAGAGGCGTATTCGATTGCTATCATTATGCAAGAGTGCATGCGCATTTTAAATATTCAGCTTGAAGTCCGTATATTTGCAACTGATGTGAGTGAACATGCCATTGGAATGGCTCGAGAAGGCCTGTTTTCAACGTCAATTGAAAAAGATGTATCATCCGAAAGATTGGAACATTACTTTATCAAGACGAACGGTTTTTATAAGATCAGTCCATCCATACGCAAAATGATTGTCTTTGCCGTACAAGATATTGTGAATACCCCCCCCATTATAAGACTGAATTTACTTTGCTGCCGAAATTTGTTGATTTATTTAAAGCCTTCTTTGCAAAAAAAAATCATCACCTTATTTCAGTCGGCTTTAAATCATAACGGGCTACTGTTCTTAGGGCCGTCCGAAAACGCATGTGCCTCAAAAAAAATTTTTTCTGTGGTCAACCAACGATGGCGAATATATAAGCGAGAAAAGAAAACCCAACCCGATACTCAGTTATCGATCAAATCCAATGATTACGGACATACAAATGCCAACGGAGTCGAAGTGAATAAAAATAAAAAGACCCACATTGAGACAAAATTATCTTCACTTGTTAAAAAAGTCTTAAACAATGACTATACGCCATCGATTATTATCATCGATGAGAACATGGACATCATCTATCTACATGGTCGAACGAGTAAATATTTAGAGCTTCCTTCAGGCGAAATGCGACTGCAATTCATGCGCATGATTCGTACTGATCTAAAACCAATGGTTAACCTTGGAATAAGCAAAGCCATTAGTCAACAAGAGAAAATCACGTTACACCAGCTCAAAATGAGTGACTCGGAAAAAAATGTTCGCGTCAATGTAACCATTGAACCCATCAAAGATATTGAATTGAGCGATTCTAATTTAATATTAATTATCATTGAAGATGCGCTCGAAACCTCGGTAGCGATGGCATCTAACTGTAATTATAGTCCTGATGAAAAAAGCGACGCAGAAATACACCGGCTGCAAACAGAAATTGAAGAGTTAAGTTCCATTTACGAAGAGTCACAAGCAACGAATGAAGAAATGCAATCATTGAACGAAGAATTAATAAAACTGAATATGGAACTAGAAAATAATAAAGAGCACTTATCATCTGAAAATGAAGAGCTCAAAAACTTACTGAATCACAGTGAGATAGCAACCATATTCTTGGATAAAAATCTTTGCATCAAACAATTTACAAAAAAAACAACCGAGATTATCCATTTAATCCCTGCTGATTTAGGCAGGCCCATCGCTCATCTTGAAAGCAATTTGCTTTACAATGAATTTATCGATGATGCTCGAACGGTGTTACGCACTCAAAAGCCCATCATCAACGAAAAGGCTGATAGGGTGCGGCCTACAAGGGATGTTAAATTGAAAGAGGGAACCCCCACTGGTTCA
>JAOAUO010000103.1 GCA_030157565.1 Legionellaceae bacterium | reverse complement strand
GGCCCAAGGTCCGCTCTCCATTGGTGGATTTAAATATGATTTATTCGGAAACGTGGTTCAGAAAAACCACCCCACCGCGGGTTTAATTCCGGGCGGGGCCATTGTTGAAAAAACGATTTACAACGAATTGCTGAATAAAGAAGGCGAATTGCACATGATTTTAAACCGTGCTGACTTTACCACCGCTGATCACGTTGAAACCGCCATCAATCAAAAATTTGGTCTGAACACCGCACTGGCGCTTGGCGCGCAAGACATTGAAATTCACTTGCCTCAACGTGCGCACCGCCATTTCATTCGATTTATTAGTCAGCTGGAGAATCTAGCCATTACACCGGACAGCCTGCCCACCGTCGTGGTCAATGAACGCACAGGCGTGGTGGTTGCAGGCGCTGACGTGAGAATTGATGCGGTCACCATATCGCATGGCAACTTAAAAATCAGCATCTCAACGCAATACAATGTGTCACAACCGGCATTCGTGAATGATGTCGGTCGAGGCGTTAAAACCGCCATTACGCCCATGACGAATATTGATGTGCATGATCCGGAGGCCAATGCCGTCAAGCTTCCAGATGGCGCGACCATTGGAGACTTGATTGAATCATTGATGCAAGTACGCACGTCCACGCGCGATACCATCGCTATTTTAGAAAGTTTGAAACGAGCCGGCGCACTGCATGCCGAACTGATTGTGCAATGAGGATATAAAAATGCAACCCGATAAAACCATTGAAATGATTGGCTTGGCCTTGGATGCCGCGTTGATGCGACAAACGGCCATTGCGGCCAATATTGCCAATACCTATACGAAAGGCTATCAAGCGATTGGGGTTGATTTTGAAACACAGCTTAAAAACGTCGGCGAAGCAGGGCTTGATGGCGTCAAACCGGTTTATGAATACACGCATGAACCGGCCTCGATTGATGATCAAATGGCACTGAGTGTGAAAAATGCCACGCAGTATCGTGCGTTAATCAAAGGGTTAAATCACAAATTGGCGATTATGAAACTGGCTGTACAAGGAAACAATGCATCATGAGTTATGATCAAATTTATGCCATTGCCAGCATGGGCATGGCGGTTGAGAAAATGCGCGTAGATGTCGTGGCGAACAACATCGCCAATCAACACACGTTGAATAATAGCGATGGCACACGCTTTCAGCCCATGCAAGTCAATGCCACAGCAGTTCCCTTTGAATCCATATTAAGTACATTGGAAGGCGGCGGGCTTCAATCAGCGGCCCTTGTGCCTGAAAATCTAGCGCCCAACAAAGTCTACCAACCCGGACACCCCGCAGCCGATCAACACGGCTACGTGACCTATCCTGGCATCAGCACCATTGATGAAATGACCACCTTATTGCGTGCCACGCGGGGGTATGAAGCCAATATTAAAGTCATCAATACCGCACACAGTCTTTATCTGCAAGCATTAAGCATTGGAGAGGAACGATGAGCATAGACGCCATTGGCGGGATTCATTTAAAGCCCACCTTCGAAACACTGAACGGTGTGGCCAAACCTGCGCATGGATTTGCTGATTTATTAGTCGAATCCGTCAGCAACACAAACGACCATTTGTTAGCGGCAGATAACGCCCTTCAACATTTGGCCCAAGGCGATGCCACCAGTTTGCATCAAACCATGCTGACATTGGATGAAGCGAAGCTGTCATTTCAATGCTTGGAACAAGTCCGAAACCGCCTGATGAGTGCGTACCAAGACATTTTAAGAGAGCAAATTTAACGTGAATCATTTTGAACAAATAAGGCTCGCCTTTATGGCGCAAAGCACTCGCCGAAAATTAACGCTGCTGGGCTGCATCGGAGGCATTGCCATTCTCACGGCCAGCCTCATCACTTGGGTGATAACCCCTAGTTATGGCTTGCTGTTTAGCCAGATGGATATCCAAGATGCGAACCAAATCCTCACGCAATTGGAACAGGACAACATCGTGTACCGGGTCCGTAATCAAGGCCGTGATATCTGGATCGATCAAGCATTAATCGATAAAACACGCATTAAACTCATGAGCCGTGATTTGAAGTTTACCCAGAGCGTGGGCTTTGAGCTATTTGATAAAACCGATTTTGGCATGACCGATTTTTCTCAAAAAATCAATTTCCAACGCGCCTTGCAAGGCGAGCTGGAGCGCACCATCAACAGTTTAGATGAAGTGAAACAGGCACGCGTTCAACTGACCATACCGGAAAGCCATTTGTTCCAACAAGACAGCCATTTACCGCGAGTGGCCGTGACCTTGCATTTGCATAAACCACTGACCCCGGCACAAGTGAACAGTATTCAGCAATTGATAACGGCCAGTGTGGCCAATCTTCCCGCTAGCAATGTGGTGATGGTCGATCAAAACGGCAATGGATTAACCGCCAACGAGGACGACGCATCCAGCCGTCATTTTTTAGCGAAAAAAAATGTGGAGCGTTATTTGAATGAAAAAGTCATGCAAATGTTGCATCAGATTTTCACGGATGAAGGGGTGATGGTCAAAATTGATGCCACGTTAAATTATGACGAGCTCATGCGTGAACGCATCAAACCGCAACACAAGGGATTCGTGACACACGAAAAAGAATCCAGACACTCAGTGACCCATCAAACCGAAAAAGCCCCAACCAATCAAGATTTCACGCGAGAAAAAAACTATGAGTTTGGGCGTGAAAAAGAACAATTTACCCGTGCCAATGGCACGATAGAACGATTAACCATCAGCGTCGTGCTGCCTCAAAAAACGAGCCGTGAAAAGATAACCCAGATCGAACGCTTGGTGAAATCGGTGGTGGGGTTTGATGGCGCGCGGGGTGACACCATCAGTGTTGAAGCCTTGTCCGCGACACCCAGCTTCAATCCTATCGACCAGCCCGTGCCTGCGCGTCCTCCTGTTCTATCCATGACGGAGGTAATTGCAGGGCTGGGTCTCATCTTAATCCTTTTCTTGATGCTTTGGCGCCGTCGACGATTGCAATTGAACGAGCGAGAACGCTTGCTCGCGTCATTAAACCAATGGCTGATTGAACATGATTAGTGCGTTCAAACAGATATTGCTACAGATATCGCGCCTGCCAGCACGTGATCAACGTTGGATTGTAAAACAACTCTCGCCGGCCGCGCAGTCTCGCTTCTCGCAGAAAAACGGCCCGGCCCTATTAAAAGAGGCCGCGCGCTTTTCTGCCGTAGCACCTCAGGATAGTGCTTTGCCTGATGAGCCATGCATTGCTTTGCCTGCCTATGCAAACGCGCTGGCCATTCGCGCGCCCCTTTATGTAGCCATTGTCATGGAACAAGGCCGCTATCCATGGGCGGGCGTGTTTTTTAATGCATTTGATACAAGCGGTGCCATTCGATCCCTGATGGACAACCAAGTGCTTGACATCAAACCCCAAGTCAAACAAGCGGTACTGAATGCCTGGGAAGCGTCTCTCTCGTTTGAGCAACATTTGGAGACCTCTCATGCCTGAAGTGTACAAGGCCTACAGGGTTCGTGAAGAAGAGGAACCCTGCATTGCAGACGACATAGAACAGGCTGACGAGGCACGTCCATTCACCGAGCACGCATTGACCGCGGCGCGTGAAGAGGGATATCAATCCGGGTATTCGGAAGGATGGTCTCAATGCCTGTTGCAAGAACAAGCCCAATCGCTTAAACAAACGACCGCGCTCAATCGCCTCATACAAGGCATTTCGAGTGCACTCAGTGCCTGTCGGTTGGAACAATCCACCGAGATTGCAAACATGGTATTGGCCATTGCAGGCCAACTGTTCATTCATCAACAGCAAGATGAAACAGCCATCGTGCATCAAGTCACTCACCTCATCACGCACCTCAATGAAAAACAACACATCCACATCACCCTGCATCCACAGGATTGGACGGCCTTGCAAAAGAGCGGATTCATGGACGAGATGAAACACTACACCCAGCTTCAATTCACGCCGGATGAACAGTTGGCTTTAGGCGGCTGTGTGATGAAAAGTGAGCATGGCGTATTTGATGCCAGCATTGAACGCCAAATGGAGAACCTCAAGCAGGTCTTGTTGGAGATGAAACGCGAGAAAGCCGATGGCTAAGGGATTGTACGCGCTCCAATGCATTGAGCGGATGGGCGAAATTGAAGAAGCCATTGGATTAAAATGGGTGGCGAATGGCCCTCCACAGGCCTTCGTCGGTGAATTATGCGACATTCTTGATGCGAAAAATCAGTTCATTACGCACGCCGAGGTGGTGGGGTTTAAGCAAGGAAAAGTGTATTTGATGCCCTTTTCCAACACGCAAGTCCGGTTAGGTTTTGTGGTGCGCGCCACGGGGCATGGCGTACGCATCGCCGTAGGCCATGCCTTATTGGGGCGCGTGATTGACGCATGGGGCCAACCCATCGATGGCAAGGGCCGTTTGGCGTGCACCGAACAGGCACCATTACAGCCCCAACCCATCAATCCCCTTCACCGAGAACCCATCCGTGAGCGACTGAGTACGGGCATTCAAGCCATGGATACCCTCTTGCCATTGGGAAAAGGCCAACGAATTGGATTGTTTGCAGGCAGCGGCGTGGGGAAATCTGTTTTATTGGGCATGATAGCCCAACACATCGACAGTGAAATCCATGTCATTGCGCTGATCGGTGAGCGCGGGCGCGAAGTCAACGAATTTTTAATGACTCACTTGGATGAAAAGACGCGCGCAAAATCAGTCGTCATTGTCGCGTGCAGCGATGAATTTGCATTGATGCGGAAACAAGCCGTGTATACAGCGACCGCGATTGCTGAGTATTTTTGCAAACAAGGCCATGACGTCATGCTGTTCATGGACTCCATCACACGATTAGCCATGGCCCAACGTGAAATCGGTTTGAGTCTAGGCGAGCCACCCACGGCACGCGGATACACGCCCACGGTCTTTTCCATGTTGCCCGGCATTGTCGAGCGCGCGGGCAGCTTCAAAGGGCAAGGCAGCATCACGGCTCTGTATACGGTATTGGTGGAGGGGGACGATTTTAATGAGCCCATTGCCGATACCATGCGTGCATTGCTCGATGGGCATATCGTATTAACACGGGAATTGGCGCATCAGGGGCATTATCCAGCGATTGATGTGCTCGCCAGCATTTCGCGATTAACCATGCAATTGACCCGTCCTGCGGAACAAACCGTGATTCGAGGTGTTTTGTCTTTGCTCCATTTATATGAACAAAACAAAGAGTTGATTGAATTAGGCGCCTATCAACGAGGAAACAGTCACGCGTTGGATGCGGCCGTTGAGCGCATCGATGCCCTGCAAGCCTTGCTTCGGCAAGATAGGCATGCTTCGTTGCCGACCGAAACCGTGTTTCAACGCATGCGTGAGGTGCTTGAATGAGTCGAGTGGTGAAGGCCTTATGCACGCAACGAGCATGGCAAAAGCACGCGCTCACTCAGCAACTGTTGGCCGGTGAGCAACAGCGTTCCGAACTCGAGCAATTGATTCAAGAAAAACAACAAAATATCATCAATTCGTGTACAATGCCGGCATTCATACGGCCCGAACTTGAAATGGCACGCATGCATTACTGGATGGATCAAGAACAGACGCGTCTCGCTTTGATGGCCGATAAAGAAACATTGGACACGCAGCTGGCGGCATGGACATCCAAAAAAATTGAACTGAATATCGCATTCAAACGGTTAGAAAAACATCAAAGCAAGCAGCTTGAAAAAAAACGGATGGCTATGTTATTAACCCAACAAAACAACAGCGATGAATGGATGATACAACAACATCGAGCGCCTGAATGAATATTAAATGGACGGATAGGGTCGTTCAAAATGAGCATACAACGTCTCAGCGTGGGCGGCACTTTGACTCAAACCATGGCTTTGAACAATGCTTGTTGTCTTGCGGGCCATACCCATCTGACGAACCCTCATCTGTCGCTTCGCGCTCCCTTCTCCCGCAGGCGGGAGAAGGGAGTTCGCTGGATGAAAATAGATACCAAAACTATTATTGGCATCATCAGAATCAACTGCAGCCATCGGCGCTCACATTTAAAGCCATTGAACTGGAAAAAAAATCATCAACGCCGCTTGATATCCATACGACGCAAGCACCCACGATGCCATCCATCAAAACAACAGACGCAGCCCTCCGCCAAACAACATCGGTTCGTATCACGATTGAAACACCTCAACAGGCATCCACGACCCAGCCCGGCATCCTCATTGAATCATTCGTCGAGCACATCGAAGCGCGCATCAACGCACAACCCAACGCACTCGAACCCAAAATAAACCAAGCCATTGCCCGACAGGACAAAGCCATACGCGTACAAAGCAGACCCATTGCACCGCCATCTGCCCTCAAAAATCACCATGTATTTATAGACGAGTCGTGCATCGAGCTCACGCTCAATACGCGCGCCCTGTCTTCACACGTTGCGAACACATTGCAAAAAACGATTAAACAATGGCTGGTCCAAAACGGATACGCCTTAAAAACCCTTATCATCAATGGAGTCAAACAATGACCGATGGAATTGAACCCACGCAAGGAGCCGGTGTAAATCAGGCCGATTACATGAAGCTATTCATGCAAGAATTAACCTATCAAGACCCTCTGAAGCCCGTGGATAACCGCGAATTCATGGCGCAGATGGCACAATTTTCATCTCTGCAAGAAGCACGCACCACAAACGAGTCGCTGAGCCAGCTCATGAGCATGACCAGTGCCAATCAAAGCCTGATGATGTTGGGCAAGCAAGTTAAACTCAAAGGCTCCGATGAGATAGGCCGTGTGCATCAAATTCGATTTCCTGACGACGCGCCCATTCAATTGATCATTGACATCAATGGCGCGCAACTGGAAAAACAATTGACTGACATTGCGGCCGTGATATGAGCTCCACTTATTTTACAAGCCTAAGCGGCATGATGGCGGCCAGTTACGGCCTGCAAAACACATCCAATAACATCGCAAACATGCAAAGCCCCGGATTTAAACGCAGCGATGTGTTTTATTCATCACTGGGCAATGGAGACGGACAAAACCACTTGGGCTCGGGCGTGACCGTGGGCGGGCACAACACCAATTACAGTGCGGGTAGCTATCTGCCCACGGGCAATCCCTCTGATTTGGCTATCGTGGGCAATGGGTTTTTCATCGTTAAACTCAAAAATAATGAATTGCTTTATACCCGTGACGGCGAATTCGTCTTTAATCAAGACGGCTTATTGATAGACAAGCACAGCGGCGGGCACGTTCAGGGATATGATCAAAACGGTGAGCTAGTGTCTATTCACCAATATGGTTCGAAAACAAACCCCGGAAAAGCCACCCATTCGATGGATTTAACGGGCGAACTGATCATTGTTGAAAAAGAAAAGGATCCCAATACACCTGAAAATCCTGATCCGTTTAAAAGTAAATATGAGCCCATTCGGTTTAGCGTGGTCAATGTGTTTGACGAAAAAGGCCGTGCCCACAAAGTTAATCTTGAATTGGAGGCGCCCGGCACGCCCGGCACCGGCCAAAACATCGGTGATAATTTAGAGTGGCACTTGATATCCGCCAGTTGCGATGATGCAACGGTCACGTTTGATCCGCAGTGGATTAAATTTAATTTTGATTCAGATGGCACAACCGAAGAGGGACATAACACCCTTCACTTCCAACTCAACGGGAATCAATCGGTCACTTTAAATTGTGGGGACTACATGAGTGATAAAGAGTCATCGGTTCGACTCTTTAAAAAAAATACAGCCGATCATTCCAACACATCCATTGAGGTTAAAAAACACGATGGCTATGGGATTGGGAAACAGATTGGATTCTCATTCGATGACAATGGGCAAATCGCCTACCAGTATGACAACGGGCAATCGGAAGACGGCACACACGTTGCATTGGCACTATTTGACGATTTGGAGCACACCTTGGTTCAATCCCATGATAATTTGTTTCGTGCACGTCAAACGGACGGACGCCAGTTAGGCCGCCCAAATCAACATGGGTTTGGAACCATTCAACCTAAAAAACTGGAGTCATCGAACGTGGATTCCACCATGGAGTTTGGCAACATTGTGGTGTTACAGCGCATGTTTCAGGCCTGCTCCCAAATCATGGACATTGACAAACAACTACTCGAAGAGCTCTATAAAAAATGAAGACAAACGCGAAACCTTACCGATTGATCACGGATGCAGAATGCAGACTGCTTCAATCGGCATTTGAATTGAAACTCGCCGATTGGAACGCGGCACATGCGCTATTCCCACTCACGTGTGCATTGCAGCGTGCAGTGCCTTTCGAGCAACGTGCGCTTACATGGATTGCAGATGAGACCGGTCCGTTGGTCCTACTGCTTGAACCGGATTATTCCACCTTAAAACAAGCTTTGTTGGGCGATGCGTCTGAGTGTTTTGATGCGGTGATAACGCCGCTGTTTCTGGGGTTGTTAACGCAACTCTTGGGGAAAGAAACCGTCCACTTGGCGTTCAAGGCCTTCAGTCCCATCATCGATGACTGGTTTTATTCGGGCTCTCCCGCATTAACATTGACCCTGAGCCAAGGCGGTCATCACATGGCGCTAGCCCTTCACCCGCAATGGGTGTTGAGCGCGTTGCAGGCCTGCCCTCCCTCGCCGAATGCATTGACTGCGTTGGACGATGCACTTGACTCTGTATCCATTGATTTAAACGTTGAATTAAACGCAATTCCCCTGAAACTGAAAGACATGATGGGCCTTCAGGTGGGTGATGTCATTCAAAGTGCTCACCCCATTACAACGCCTGTCGTGCTCAATCACGACAAACACCGCGTGTGCGGGGCCTGCATGGGCGAATCGCACACTTATAAATCCATTCAAATCACGAGCGCATCATGACCATTACTGTAAAAAAATTAAAACTCATGGAACAACACCCAATGCCCGCTGCGGCAGATAACCCGCCAATCACTGATCATTACTTCAGTGTGGTGGGAGGGATTGAAGTGTCTTGCGTGGTCCGACTGGGCACGCTAACCCTCACCGTTCAGGAACTGCGTCAATTGCGTTCAGGCGCCATTCTGCCCTTGAGCCAAAAAATAAACGAGCCGGTCGACATCTTACTCAACAATCAAGTGATCGCACGCGGTGACTTAATGAATTGCAACGATTGTTTTGCCATCAAAATCACCGAGATGGCAGGATGATGCGTCGTGTACTGCAAGCCTTGTGCTTACATCTATTAACCCACTGTGCCATGGCCTCTGACATGGTATTTAAACCTGCATTCACGCCTAAAATCAGTGGATTCAATCTGGGGCTGACCGTGATGGGATTGCTGGTGATGGCCTTTTTGGGGTGGCGATCATTCAAAAGATCGCCCCATATCCCGGGCTCGTGCCAATTACTGGAGAAAAAACACCTGAGCCATAAAACCATTGTTTATATCATTGCACATGAAAACCAACGGTTTTTATTGGCCGATAACCAACACACCATGGTTTTACATGCAATAGACAGCGAGAAGACGCATGCGCCCTTGTAATACCGTGTGGTGGGTCGTCATTTGGTTATTCATGCCCGCCGTCAGTTTAGCCGCGCCAGCGGATGCCCTGTGGGGTGGCATTCAGTTTGATGAATCCACCGTATCCCCTGCTTTGAAGGTTTTTGCGTTGTTGAGCGTATTAAGCCTCGCGCCAGGTATTTTGATCATGCTAACCTCATTCACACGCATTGTGGTTGTGTTATCCATGTTGCGCAATGCCTTGGGCCTGCAACAGACACCGCCCAATATGGTCATCATCAGCCTGGCGTTGTTTTTAACGATGTTTACCATGATGCCGGTGGCCAAACAAATCTATACGGACGCGTACGAGCCCTATCAAGCCCACGCGATCAGCACACAAGAAGCATTAAAAAAAGCCATCTTGCCCCTGCAAGCGTTCATGCTCAAACAAACCCATGAAAAAGATTTGCAATTGATTTGGAAATTGGCGAAAGAACCGATACCCTCAACCGCCGAAGACGTTCAATTTTATCAATTGGTCCCGGCTTTCATGCTGAGTGAGTTGCAAACGGCATTTCAAATCGGGTTCATGATTTTTCTACCGTTTTTATTGGTTGATTTGATCGTCTCTGGTATTTTAATGACCATGGGAATGATGATGATGCCCCCGATGAC
>JAOAUO010000102.1 GCA_030157565.1 Legionellaceae bacterium | reverse complement strand
GGATTTTATCACTAAGCAGGCATTCATACTCGCAAAGCCACGGCTACTCACCAACGCATACGGTTTATCTGCGGCCAATTCACGCGTCTGGCTGTGTGCATTCAACCCTTCGCAACCGACAGCCAATTGACTTAGATTGGCAATCCCGGGCACACATTGGTCCTGCAAGGCACGTGTTGCCAACACCGAATCCAAAACGCCAGATGCACAAATCGTATGCCCCATGGACCATTTGAATGCCGTGACGGGAACGGCGTATTCACCAAATACACGATGAATCGCTCGCACTTCACTGAGGTCTGATTGTTGGTTCCCATTTCCATGAGCCACCACCAGGCCTATGTCGGTTGCATGTAATTGACCCGCATCTAACGTACGTTCGACTAATGCGGCCAATGACGTTCCTTCGGGTTCTATAGAAAATAATCCAGCGGCTTCGGTTGACGACATCCCAGCGATGATTTCGCCGTAACAAACAGCACCACGCGCACGCGCGCTGGCCTCACTTTCCAAAACGAACGCCGCAGCCCCTTCGGCCATGATGGTTCCATCCTGTTCTGCGTCAAACGGTTTCAAATGTTGGGCGCTCAAAACGCCGAGTTTTTCATAGTAAAATAAGGCTTGTGGTTCAGTGCCCACATCATACGCAACCACTACGGCGCGTTCGGATTGCCCCTGCTTAATGGCTTGATAGGCTTCAATGATCGCTTGCATACCACCCACGGCGTGATTGGCTATGTTGTGGTTAACGCCTTTAAATCCATATTGAATGCCGGTGTATGCCAATACATTGTTCGGTAAAATTCGGAGCAACCACGTGGGATGTACTTCACTGAATAATTGTGTGGCAAATGCTTGCATATCCTCGTCTGTTTTTGCCATCAAGGGTAAAAAATCATATTGCTGGTAATATTTATTACCAGGCGATCCGACAAAGACGGCTGTTTCATCGTTAAAGACTTCAGCTGACTCTAACGTTTCGCGATACGGCAACAGCTGGCTGTGCTCGACCGCCTGCATGGCGGCATTGATTCCCAACACGTCTTGTCGTGAAATCACTTTCATTAATTTTCTATCCGGTAACATTTTTGCAGGCTGATAGTCTTTTAATTCACCACCCAATCGATGCGTCCAAGTGGATAAATCCCATTGTTTGATCTCATCAATCCCTGTTTCACCAGCCAGAACGGCCTTCCAATTCTCATCTGCAGTCGCACCCGATGCGGTTAACGCACTCAATCCAGTAATAAAAACGCGCTGGGTCTCTCTCATTCTTTCGCTCCTTCAAACTCAGGATGCTTGAATAACAAACAACTATTCGATCCGCCAAAGCCGAAGGAATTCGATAAGACCGCGCCTAACGCTTTTTCACGCGGCCCTTCAACCACATAATCCAAATCACAATCCGGGTCTGGCGTGGTTAAATTAGCCGTCATGGGGATCATGCCCTGTTGAATGGATAATACGGACAGCACGGCCTCGAGCGCACCAGCGGCCGCTATCAAATGCCCCGTTTGGCTTTTCGTGGAGCTCACAGGCAACGTATACGCGCGCTCACCAAAAACCGCTTTGATGGCGTTGGTCTCACTCAAATCATTCATCTTAGTGGAGGTGCCGTGTGCGTTAACGTAGTCAACATCCGAGGCATTCACGCCGGCATCACGCAAAGCGCGCTCAATCGCTTGAATGGCCCCATCCCCATTGGGATGAGAATCGGTGATTCGATAAGAACTTAATGTGTTTCCTTCGCCAGCCAACTCCGCATAAATATGCGCACCACGGGCTTTTGCAGCGCTCCACTCTTCCAATATGAGAAAGGCCGCGCCCTCTCCCAGCACAAACCCATTGCGGGCGCCGTCAAATGGACGACTGGCCGCATGAGGCGTGTCATTATAAGTAGACAAAGCACCCAACAAACAAAAACTAGACACGCCCAACGGGCTTATCATGGAATCAAACCCTCCTGCCAGCATGTAGTCCGCATCTCCGCGGCGAATCACGTTCATGGCCAAACCCAGCGCTTGCCCACCGGACGCGCAAGCAGTGTGCACAGAGCTGGCATAGCCCTGAATGCCAAATTGCTGAATCAACAACGACAAACCGGTATTCGACGTGGTCTTTCCAAAGTCAATCAGCCGATTAAAACCCCGTGACTGCGTCTGCAACTGCGCCCAGTCCACTTCACCATCCGTCGCGCAGACACGTTGAAACCGTTGCAAATACTCAAATTCCGCTGTCATCATGCCGCTTCCCGTCACAACCCCCCAACGAGGGGCGGATTGTGCTGTGGGCGCAATACCCGCATCATCAAACGCCTGCACGGCGGCGTCTAGCGCAAAATACGTTAACGGCATCGCGTATCGATTGTGCTTGGTGGCCAACACAGGGCTTGGCGTAAATTGTTTCACCTCAGCAGCAATGTGTGTAGGGAAGGCGCTGGCATCAAATTGCTGAATCTCGGCAATGCCCGATTGACCGGCTAATAAGTTGTTCCACGTAGACTGAACATCATTCCCCAATGGCGAAACCACGCCGACCCCTGTTATGGCAACACGCCGTTTCATCGTCATCGTTTACTCTCTGTCGTTTTCATCACCACATCCAACACGCACACGCGTTTTCCGTCCACTTCACTGCGAACATTTAAAATCAATTCGTTCGCATCCTGTCGCTTAACCGACAAATGAGCCACCAACACGTCCCCCGGATGCACAAACACATTCATTTTTATTTTACGCAGTTCATGGATTTGATACGGTTCAGAAAACGATGCACGTGTGACAAATTCGCGAGCCAGATTCAAGGTGCATTCCAGCAGCACGGTCATCGGCAATACCGGTTTATGTGGGAAATGATCAGGGAAATAAGGGGCGGCACGCGTAACGCGCTTTTCAGCACACAATCGAACCCCGGGTTCACTGGAAATAATGCGATCAAATAGCATGGGGCACACGGATTTTAAATCATTCATCTGAGGCGGCTCATCAGAGCCAGCCAGCTCCGGCCACGCGCCGGGCCTATCCAATTCAGCAAATTGTCGACGAACCAAATCAGCGCCAATAAAATCGCTCATGGGCAATAAGGGACCCAACGCACCGTCAATACGAAAGACCACCTCATCACCCACTCGGGCAACACTGTGATATTGAACCGCGGTGGCGTCCAACGATTCAATGGTCGATTCAAGCAACAACGTTTCGCCCAAATAAGCAGGACGATGCAGCTGTGCGCTAGAAACAACCCCTGCAACCGGACGGAGTGTAAACTGGTTAGTAAACATCACATTCCAAGCCGCGAGTTGCCCCAACGTTTCCCCAATCAATGACGGCATAAAGCATACGCGATTAAACGCGTCACGGCACAAATACGCATCATCGCACGTGATATGCTTGATGCCACGCGTCACGCCACCCGGAACCAACTGCAGGATTCTATCAACGAATAAAAACCGCATTAGGCGATTGCTTCACACATATTTTTGGCCGCAGTCGCTTCAACAATCAACTTGCAAAACGTCCCGACGGTAAACAACATGGGGATTTCATTGAGTTTCATGCTGGCTTTAAAATAATCAGCAGGCACTTCGCGGAGGTAATTTTTCAGCGCAATCATGCCCTTATCGGTCAATACGCCGCCTTTTTCAAATTCATCTTCCGTCAAATCCCCACGCGCATTTTTTTCAAGCTGACCACGCGGAATCTTAATGCCAAATTCTTTTTCCAATTGAAAAACCAAATCAAGAAAATCAATGGATTCAGCACCTAAATCAACAATCAAACGACTGGTCAACGAGACTTCGTCTTCATCTATAACCAACACATCCGCAATAATTTCCCTGACTTTAGGATAAACGCCTTCTATATTCATGTCATACCCTCACATATCAACCATTTCAAAATGCCGACAATTGTATCATGGATTGAATCGGATCACACAGAAAATATCGCTTCTTCCAGGGCAAGGGCATTAAGGTTTAAATCCCTAGCACCTTTTCTCTACACCGTTCATCTAAAAAGATATGATACGTAATTTTTTTAAATGACCTCGCCGTTTTTTACTATCCAGCCTTTTCTTGACAGATTGCCTGGATGGCCGCGTTTTTTTTCTTTTTTTGGGCGTGATGCTGATCGTTGCAATCAAGCGGACCAACCGTTGCAAGGCATCGGTTCTATTTTGTTCCTGACTTTTATACTGTTGGGCTTTTATAATGATAATACCCTCATCGGTGATCCGATGATCATGCAACTCCAGCAACCTAATTTTATATGCGGTTGGCATACTGGATTTTATAATATCAAATCGAAGATGAATTGCAGTCGAGACTTTGTTTACATGCTGCCCACCGGCGCCTTGCGCGCGAATGGGCGTCAGGTCAATGTCTGAAATGGGAATGAATACATGATCAGTGATCTTTAACAATTGCAACTCGCCGTTATTTGATCATGCCCCAACGATTTTTTATAGTCATCGGTAGCATAGCATGTTGTAGTAACCTGTGACGCCTGACCAGGAGATGTCGAGACAAGACCCATGAATAGAATCCAAAAATATCGATTCACGATGATTCTCATTTGAAGCTCTTCGACCGCTGGATTTTCTGTAAACAACGTAAATAATCCCCAGCGATGTCCAATCCCGTTGCGGCCTCAATTTGACGAACACAAGTAGGACTGGTCACGTTGATTTCAGTCAGGTAATCACCAATCACATCAATGCCCACAAAGTAGAGCCCTTTTTCCCGCAGCGTCGGTGCAATTTCCGCACAAATCCATCGATCGCGATCGGTTATTTCAACCACTTCACCGCGCGCTCCGGCTGCTAAATTACCACGCAATTCACCGAGAGCCGGGATTCTCGCAAGCGCATAAGGAACGGGCTCACCATTGATCAATAAAATGCGCTTATCGCCTAATGTGCTGATTTCAGGAATGTATTGCTGCGCCATGATAGTCACTTGTTGCCCGTGTGTTAACACTTCTAATATCACCGACACATTACGCCCATATTCATCCACATGAAAAACAGCATTCCCTCCCATGCCTTCCAAGGGTTTGAAAATGACATTGTGGTGCGTTTTCCAAAATTCTCGTAGCCGAGCGATATCGCGGCTCACCAACGTGAGAGGACAGCATTGAGGAAAATTCAATGTAAAAAATTTCTCATTGGCATCTCGTAAACTTTGAGGCCTGTTGGCAATCAAAACACCCGCTCGTTCAGCCAACGCCAAAGCATACGTCGCATAAATATATTCCATGTCAAACGGAGGATCTTTGCGCATTAAAATGATGTCAAACGCGGCCAAAGGCTGCTCGCCCAATGGCGTTGTTTTCGCCCAACATTGTACCGTTTCATCCAAGACCGTAATGGACGACACGTTGGCGTAAGCATGCCCATCCCGACAAAACAAATCATGTAACGTAAAATAAGAACATTCCCAACCCAAAGCCTGTGCCCGTTGAATCATGGCTACAGTGGAATCTTTTTCCGGTTTTAAGGTAGACAGTGGATCCATCAAAATAGATAGTTTCATCGGGTCGCCCTTACGCCTGCCATCTCACGCGCCGCGGCTAAGGCCGCCAAACGCGCAATCACGCCATCAGTATAAAATGGATTCGAAGAATCGCATGATTCTACAAAAGGAAACGGTTTAAAATGCATGCCGGGCGAGTTGAGATTCTCGTCTGGCCCGCGCCCCGGATGAATGCGATAAAAACCACCTACAACAGTAGAACCTATCATATATAAAACCGGTTCAGCGGTCGCTCCATCAGGCATGGTATCAAAACTATAGACCCCTTCTTGAATAATCAAGCGATTGAGCTTTTGATGGCCTTTTGTCGCAGACATGCGGGTGCGTTGTTTGCGATTTAAATGCTGCAATTGTGCACCCTCATGCACCATCATCACGCCCATCCCATAGGTTCCATTGTCCGCTTTGACCACGACAAAGGGCTTGTTGACAATGCCGTGTGTCGCATATTTTTCACGAATGTCCGTCAATAACTCATCCACAACCAAAGCCAGTGCATCAAGCCCTCTCTGGGCCATAAAATCGACACCATCCATGGTTTTAAAGAGCGGCGTAATCAACCAATCATCCAGATGAACCAAGGCTGCAAATTCACGTGTCACATCCGAAAAATATTGGAAATGATCTGATTTGAGTCGTGATGACCAACCCAATTGCACGGGCGGCTGGGTGCTGTCTTGAAGGCCTTGTAACAGATCAGGCACACCGGATGATAAGTCATTGTTTAATAGAACAAAGCAAGGGTCAAAGTCATCCAGAACCAATCGATCATGTCGTCGCAACAAGGGTTCTACCCGCAAGGAATCGTCTTGGCCTATCACCACATGCTCCACAGGGCTCGTCAGGGTTGAATCTAAACCACCCAAACGAACGTTGAACCCGGCTTGAGTAAAAATGTCACGGAGCACATGCAAGCTCTGAAAATAAAATGGATTGCGCGTGTGACTCTCAGGAACAATTAAAATATTTGTGTGCTGAAGCGCCATTTTCTCCAGGATGGATTGAGCGGCTTGAACGCATCGTGGCATGAATTGAGGATTCAGGTTGTTAAAACCTGCGGGAAATAAATTGGTGTCTACGGGGGCTAATTTAAATCCCGCGTGACGCAAATCCACCGATGATGTAATCGGAGCAGGTGTTTCCTCCCAGCGCTCGCTAAACCAGGCTTCAATGGCAGGAACGTGATTTAGAATAGTCGATTCAATGGAATGATAGCGATTAGACAAATGCGGTACTGGATTTTGAATGGGCGGCATTCTGTTCTTCAATGATCGATCAAACTCCGATATTACCGCAGGTCAAGACACAACTGCAATTATAGCTAAAGCCCCATTCCGGGCTGTTTGTCCAAAATCTAATTATCCGGATAAAACCCTAAATTAAATTCACATCTGCCCTCACATCTAATATCATATGCTCTTTATTCTGAAGATGATGCCCCATGACTTTAACTGATTTAAATGCCATCTCGCCTGTTGATGGGCGATACCTTAAAAAAACGCGCCTTTTAAGCCCTTATTTTAGCGAATTGGCCCTGATTCGTTATCGATTAATGGTTGAAATCCGTTGGTTAGAATCATTGGCCGCTAACGACTTGATTCCTGAAGTGGCTCAAATGAGTGCCGCATCACATACTTTTCTGGCCAATATCCTCGACCGATTCGATGAAACCGAAGCCGCCAAGGTGAAACATTACGAAAAACAAACCAATCATGACGTAAAAGCCGTGGAATATTATCTTAAAGATCAATTGGAATCATCCGATGCATTAAAAAGTAGCATTCCTTTTATTCATTTTGCATGCACGTCCGAAGACATCAATAATTTAGCCTATGCGCTCATGATGAAAGAAGCCATTGCACAAATTATACAACCCACATTGGCCGAAATAACAGGCGGCATCACCCTCCTTGGAAAAGCACATGGGCACGCGGCCATGTTATCTCGAACACACGGCCAGCCAGCAACGCCCACCACGATCGGCAAAGAATTAATCAACTTTTCAGCACGTATTAAGCGCCCATTGCAACAATTAGCGGAAGTCTTGATTTCGGCCAAATGCAACGGCGCGGTTGGAAACTACAACGCCCACACCATTGCGTATCCTGAAGTGGATTGGCGCAAACATTGCTCTCATTTTGTTACTTCACTAGGCTTGTCTTTTAACGCCTACACCACTCAAATTGAGCCCCATGATGGGATCGCTGAAATAGCACATGTCATGATTCGTATTAATAATATTTTACTGGATTACACACGCGACATTTGGAGCTATATTTCACTGGGCTACTTTAAACAAAAAACAGTCGCTGACGAAGTCGGTTCGTCTACCATGCCTCACAAAGTCAACCCCATCGACTTTGAAAACGCCGAAGGAAATTTGGGCTTATCCAATACCTTGTTCGATCATTTTGCAAACAAATTAACGCAATCGCGTCTGCAGCGAGATCTGTCGGATTCAACGGTGTTGCGTAATTTAGGGGTGGCCTTTGCCTATGCCTTTATTGCATATCAATCCATTGCCAAGGGCAATGAAAAATTACAAATCAATCATGAAGCCCTTCAGCGCGATCTGGATGCGAACTGGGAAATTTTGAGCGAAGCCATTCAAACGGTCATGCGGCGCTATCAACTGCCTAATGCGTATGAACAAATGCGCGATTTAACACGTGGGTTAGGCGTCAATGGCGAACGCCTTCAAGCATTCATTCAATCGTTGGATATTCCTACTGCTGCAAAAAGGCAACTCATGGCGTTGTCTCCTGAAAATTACACAGGCCTTGCGGCTCAATTGGTCAAAGCATTTTCATGAATACCACCCTCTCTCAACAAGGTAAGATGTACACGTTTGACGTGCTGGTCATTGGCAGTGGGCTGGCTGGCTTGCATTACTGCATGCAAGTGCTGCGCATGCAACCCCATTTAAAAATAGCCATCATTAGCAAGGCCGAAGCACAGGAGTCCAATAGCCGCTACGCTCAAGGTGGGATTGCTGCCGTGTCTATGCCTGAAGACTCGCTTGAATCACATATTGCAGACACCATCCAGTCGGGTGATGGCTTGTGTTATGCCCCCTCCGTCGAATGCATGATTCACCAAGCGCCGCTTGCCATCGAAGCATTACAAGCGTATCCCGTGCATTTCCAAAAAACCAGTCAAGACCAATATGCATTGGCTCACGAAGGAGGTCATTCACACCGACGTATTTTTAACTGTGGTGATCAAACGGGGCTTACCATCATTGACACCATTCTCGATTTGGCAAAAACCCAACCTCAAATACATTTTTTTGAGCACCATATTGCAGTGAACTTGATCACACAATATCACCCACATCGAACCGACTCCCAAGGAGAGGTGTTGGGTGCTTATATTTTAGATTGCGTAGAAAACCGCATCCACACGTTTGCGTCGCGATGTGTCATTCTTGCGACGGGCGGCGCGGGCAAAACCTATCGATATACCACCAACCCAATGGTCGCAACCGGAGATGGCGTGGCCATGGCCTTTCGTGCGGGCGCCCGCGTTGGAAATATGGAATTTTACCAATTTCACCCCACCTTACTGCATCATCATTCACTGAATAATTTCTTAATCTCCGAAGCCGTACGCGGTGAAGGAGGGCTGCTTAAAAACGCAGACACGTTGCAACGCTTCATGTCGCGTTACGCGCCAGATCAAATGGAATTAGCCACTCGCGATGTGGTTTCTCGTGCGATATTCAGTGAGATAGAACAAAGCCATCAAGGGTTTGTGTACCTTGACATCACGCATCAATCCCCATCTTTTTTAAAAAAACGATTTCCACAAATTTATAGTACCCTCTTATCCATTGGCATTGAAATGAGCCAGGACATGATTCCTGTGGTCCCTGCCGCACACTATCAATGTGGTGGCGTGCTCACCGATGTCGATGGCCGAACCGATATGAAACGATTGTATGCCATCGGCGAGGTGGCATTTACTGGACTGCATGGCGCAAACCGATTAGCCAGCAACTCACTGCTCGAAGCCGTGGTCATGGCATCCAATGCGGCTCGCGCTAGCCTGATGGACATCGCCTCACCCAGCAAAGCCACAGAGAACATCCCGGCCTGGAGTTCGCCAGGTGAAGTCAATGCGCGGCGTGCAGGTCAAATCAATGCCCACTGGCGAAGCCTGCGCGGCGAAATGACCTCCTATGCGGGCATTGTACGTACCGAAGCAGGCTTGCGCGATTTATTGCACCTCATTCTTCAGCGACATCAAATCATTGAAGAGTATTACTGGAAACATTGCATCACGCGCGACTTCATCGAATTACGTAATATATTACTCAATGCAGAACTGATTGTGCGGGCGGCATTGTCTAGAAGGGAATCCAGAGGCGGGCATTTTCGTGAAGATTTCCCTCACAAAAATGCCCTCGCAGAAGAAAGCATCACACGCCCCAATGACTTGGAGTTTGGACAAAGCGACATGCAAAACACGCATGTCGCTTTGTCCAAATAATTGAGATCTCGATTGAATGGAGGGTTTGAGTTTGTCCGACAAGGAGCCCCTCCCCTTATTCAATACGCGGACCTATCTAAATATTGACGGCCAAATTATATTTGGGCAGAAAAACATGAGGCTTTTTTCATGTTTTTCTGCCCCAACTCAAATATAGAGGACACACCCATGTT
>JAOAUO010000101.1 GCA_030157565.1 Legionellaceae bacterium | reverse complement strand
CGCCGATGATAGTGTGGGGTCTCCCCATGTGAAAGTAGGTCATTGCCAGGATTTTATTCCTAAAAAAGCGACTTCATTGTCGCTTTTTTTTTGTTAAAAATATTGTGACAAGATAAAAAATTTCATCCACTCCCCATTACCTTACCTGTATTCAGGACGCCCTTGGTGGCCGGCTATTATATGCAGCAACGCGCGCACCCCATTCCAACAAACTTTTATTGCAATCGTCTTTATCCAGGGTCACTTCAATAAAACATAACACATCGAGTGTCTTGGCTTCCTCTATGACATCAAGCAATGCTTGATGTGTTGAGGCTTTGAATGCGCGTGCCTGGCCATGATCCCCGTTAAAAACATGAACTAAATCGGCATAGTGCCAATGATTAATGACATTATACGGGCCGTCATGAATTTGGACTTCAATGGTATAAGCTCCATTATTCATTAAAAAAATAATCGGTTTGTACCCATAACGAATCAGTGTTGAAAGTTCTTGTGCTCCCATTTGAAAAGAGCCATCACCAATGAGGCCAATGACTCGTTTTTTCTGATGAAGTGCGGCCTGCATGCCCAGTAAGGCTCCCACAGACCAACCAATAGAGCCATATTGCATTTGAATTTCAAACGGACAATCTGCGGGTAACTGAAGACGCATCCCATTAAACCAAGAGTCACCGGTTTCAGCAAGAACGGCATAATCACTACTCAATAATGCCTGAATTTGTCCAAATAGAAAACGCGTGGTGAGAGGGGAATTTAAGTCATCTGGCTCATGATACAAAGGTGCTGAGCCAGCGATCCGTTGATACGCTTTGAATGCGTTATCATTCGGCTTCAAAACCTGTTTTAATCCGTCTAAAAATTCATTCATATAAACACCGGTATAAACATTGCCTCCAACGGATACACTGCCATCCGCGATGACGATTAATTTTTTAGACTGAATATTACAAACGTGCCCAACGGTTGTGTAATCGTTAAAGTTAGGACCAATAAAGAAATATAGGTCGCTGGATTCAACTATTTCAGCACAACCAGGTCCACTCACAGGCCCCCAGTATATGCCGATATAATTAGGGTGTTGTTCGGATACAAAGCCTTTCGCATCCGGCATTGCAGCCAGAGCATAATGACATGACAAACTCAATGATTCGATCATGTGCAGGGCCTCGCAATGGCGGGCTTTGCTACCTGCGATTAACACCGGTTTAATTGCTTCGTTTAATTTTTGAGCGGTCTCGGCAATGGCGGCTTTTAGTGAGGATGTATCGCTCAATCGTTTGGTGTTCAGCGCACGTTGTGTTGGGGGCGACACGCGCATGCCAGCAATATTGCAGGCGATTTCTATATAGACGGGTTTTTTCATCTCCAGTGCAATGGCAATGGCTGTATCGATCTGCATCGGAGCATCGCATGCGCGGTGAATAAATGCAGTATGTGCTGTAATATGCGCGAACATATCGCGTACATAGCTGTAATTTTCTGTGGCCAACGTGTGATGTAAAATCTCAGCATCTTGAACAGAGTTCGTATTAGGCCCCCCTGAAATGACAATAACAGGCAGATTTTCAGCATAAGCCCCGGCAACTGCATTCACAGCGCTTAAGCCTCCGACGCTATAAGTCAGAACCAAAGCAGAGACACCTTTGACACGCGCATACCCATCCGCCGCGTATCCTGCGTTTAATTCATTGCAGCAATTGATCATCTTTAACGAGGTATTCTTTAGTAGCTCATCCAACAAGCTTAAGTTGTAATCACCGGGAATCGCGAAATAATCAGTCAAACCCAGTTCTTGTAGACGTTGAGCCAAGTAGGTGCCAATCGTGTTCATGGTCAAATCCTTTTGTCAGAACTGCTAAATCTTTGAGTTTGAACAAAAAAGCATGAAAAGGGTCTCATTCTCTTCTCTCCAATCCATCTCATTTGAGATAAATATAGATTACGGGCTTTTGCTCTTGGGATCAATGTGTGATGTTTCATGGTATTGTCTATCCCATTGCGTAGAACATAGACTCTCATGTACAGTCGATAGGATTGCAAGAAATGAAAGTGACCGAAGTTGAAAAGGAGTTGGACATGAAGGATTCTAAAAAGACAGATGAACCACGCCAGGACCCTATCGATGTGACCGTGAGTGATTATGCATTAATCACCAATCCCTTATTAAATAAAGGCATGGCATTTAGTGAGGATGAACGCCAGCAATTTAATTTATATGGATTAATTCCCCCGGTTTACGCAAGCTTAAAAGAACAACAAGAGCGCTCTTATGAGGCTTTTTCTGGAAAAATTAGCAATATTGAAAAATATATTTATTTACGTGATCTGCAAGACTCCAATGAAACGTTGTTTTACAGTGTATTGAGGGCTCATGTGGTCGAGATGTTACCCATTGTTTACACCCCTGTTGTTGGTGAAGCATGCCAACATTTTAGCCAAACCTATCGTCGACCACGAGGCATTTTTATTGCCTATCCGTATAAAGATAAGATTGACCATATTTTAGCGAATCCTCATTTTGATCAGGTCGAGGCGATTGTTGTATCAGATGGTGAACGCATTCTGGGTTTAGGCGATCAGGGTGCTGGCGGCATGGGTATTCCCGTCGGGAAATTATCTCTATACAGCGCATGTGCTGGCATTCATCCCGCAGCCACGCTACCGATTTTATTAGATACCGGGACCAATAATCAGGACCTGCTGAATGATCCATTGTATATTGGGTGGAAACATGAACGCGTTCGCGGTAAGGATTATGATGATTTTATTGAAGCATTTGTAAAGGCTGTTAAAAAGCGATTCCCTCATGTTTTATTGCAGTGGGAAGATTTTGCACAACAAAATGCCAATCCCATTTTAGCCAAATATCGAGATCAGTTATGTACGTTTAATGATGATATTCAGGGAACCGCAGCCATTGCAACCGGCACGTTGTTATCCGCCTTACCGCTCACAGGCACGCCGCTGCGCGATCATCGCATTGCAATCTTGGGGGGCGGATCGGCCGGTTGCGGGATTAGTCAGTTATTGTTGGAAGCCATGATGGCCGATGGTTTAAGTGAACCTGAAGCGCGAGCACGGTTTTTCTTGGTGGATCGCGAAGGTTTGTTTGTCAAAGGTGCAGGTGGATTGATGGATTTTCAATCGAAATTTTGTCAAGAAAAAAGCGTCATAGCAAATTGGGTGGTCCGTGATCCGAATCATATTGGTTTGTTCGATGTCGTTAAAAACATCCATCCTACCGTACTAATCGGTGTATCGGGCCAACCTGGAACGTTTACCGAAGAAATCGTGCGTGAAATGGCTTCGCATGTTGAACGGCCGGTCATTTTCCCCTTATCCAATCCCACCAGTCGTTCAGAAGCAGTGCCTGACGATCTGGTTTTATGGACGAATAACAAGGTTATCATGGGTACGGGCAGTCCTTTTCCGGCTATCATGCGTAACGGCGTCGCCACACGGGTTGATCAAACCAATAATGCTTATATTTTCCCCGGCATGGGGCTTGGTTTAATCGCTGTTAAAGCGACGAAAGTCACTGATAAAATGTTCATGCTGGCAGCCAAGGCGTTGGCCGCCTGCTCGCCGACGATATCGGACCAAAATGCCAATTTATTGCCATCTTTGGCAAATATTCGAGAGGTGTCATTTAACGTGGCAATGGCCGTCGGGGCGGAGGCAATCAGAGCCGGCCTCATCGCGTGCCCTTGCACGCTCAATGAGCTAGAAGCCCTCGTTCGCGCCAAAGTATGGGAGCCGGTCTATTTGCCCTATAGAAAAAAATAATGATGAATCAAGGATTCGTTTCGGTTGGCATGTTATTTCCAAGCGCTAGGCGTCAGGTCGTGCGTCGGGATCTGAAATGCCAACCAACCTTATTTCTCGTGTTCAGTTTGTTACTGACGAGCGGTTGTGTGTGTAAGCCTCCACCGCCCCTCATTATCCCGCAGAGCTGGCCCAGCCAGCATTCATTTAAAAAAAAAGCCCCTCTGGATTTGCCTAACTTGATTTGGTGGAAACAATTTTCTAGTCCTGAATTAAATGAACTCATCCAAAAAGCACTTCTACAAAATAATAATCTTCAGGTGGCCATGGCAAAAATTGAGCAAGCTCAAAGCCGACTGGATGAAGTCAAATTAAACTGGGTGCCCGGTATGTCCGTGATGACCGGCTACAGTCAGTTTCCTGTTTTTGCTAATCCAGGTGCTTTTGTTATCGCAGCGCCGCTGTATGTCATCAATGTATTTCAACTGTACAAACAACAAAAAAGTGCACAGGCAAGAGTAACCGCCCGTATTTATGCCAAGGATTGTGTCCGGCTTATTATTATTGCTGAGGTATCGGCCAACTTTTTTACTTTAATCGCTCAACAAGACGCACTGAAAATCCATGGCAATCTACTGAAACATTATCAGGAACAGTTAGCCCTCGCGCAAAGTAAATATGGCTTTGGCCTGACATCGCAAGATGACATTGAGCAATTAAAAAGCCAAGTCAACCAGACACAATCAAAAATGGCGGTCCTAGAACAGAATATTGTTGTGAGTAAAAACATGTTGCATTTTTTATTGAATGAAAATCCAGGTAATCTTGTTGTCAAAACATCGTTTCAACACCTTGATACCCATTCGTTTATTACTGGAAATATAACAGTTTCGTTATTGAATAACAGACAGGATGTCCATGAGGCCGGCGCCTTATTAAACGCCGAAAAAGCCGATATTGGCGCCGTAGGGGCTCAATTGTTGCCATCGATTACATTAGGCGCCTATTTAGGTCAAGGTTCAACGATTCCTGGAGGCATTGATTTATTGGAGTCGTATTTGAATGTTCCGATTGTCAATCTTCCTGTTTTTGCCCAAATAGGTGCTAAAAAAGCTCGATTTAGAGCGGCACGCATCCAATACATCGATACGGTCAGGCGCGCATTGCGGGATGTAGATAATGATTTATCGGCATTTAGAGCGTATAGCCATCAATTGCGTAGCAACGCATCCGCTTTGCGTGATGAAAAGCAACATTGCCATTGGGTTGAACGACGCTATCAGCATGGGATTGATAACAAGATGGACGTTTTACAGTGTCAAATTAAACTGAACCAATTTGAATTGACACTCAATCAAAATAAATTAGAAAAAATGATGGTAATCGTTAAATTATATCAAGATTTGGCTGGCGGTTATCATGTGGACTGATCAAGAAAAAATAATACGAACCACACGATTAATCCTAACCTGCATCATTGTTTTTCTTGTGACTTGGTACTATCAGGTTCCAGAACGAATATGGAGTTTGATTACCATTTGGTTTGTGATGACGGAGTACACCAGTGTGGGGGGTGTATATAGAAAAGGGTTTTATCGATTTGCTGGAACGTTTTTGAGTGCGGCATATGGAATATTCGTTATTTATTGTTTTGCCAATAACGTGGTAATTGACATGATTGCCTTTGTGATTGGCGTATTTGTTTATATGCATTATTTTTTAGATAGTGAGAAAGGGTATATTGCAATCATCGGTTGCGTAACCCTTTCCATTGTTTTGTTGAATCACAATGATCTCAATATGGCAATATTACGCACATTTAATATTATTATCGGTATTTTAAGTTCATTGTTCATGATTCGTTTTTTTTACCCACGGTATGCAAGGGATGAAATCATGGATGAGCAATCGAATTTCATTCGACAGCTATCCAATATAATAGGCAGTTATCTTGATACATCCCGTTCTCTGACAGAAATCAAACTAGATTGTTTGAAATATGAGAGCAACATACTCCTCAGTTTGGCTTCATTTAATCGTCATCTCAGTGAAGCAAAAATTGAAACAGGGAATACCCCTCTTTTTATCACTTACAATCAGGCAGCCATTGAGCATATCAGGCATTTATTTCGATTACTAAGCGTATTTGTGAATGATTTAACAACCGATGAAATCCGTTCAGATGCATTGATTTCTAATCCATTGCACCAGCTATTATTGGATCTTGAAGCGATTCATAGTAGGCTGGGTTCTGGTGAAGCGATCATGCATTGCAATCCCATTCCATTCGAAGAAAACATCTTGGCTCAAAAGGGGCAAACCATTCAAGCCATTCTTCTTATTCTCTCTCATATGCATTCAGTTGTTAACTTGCTGGATATCGAAATAAAAAAACTAGTCTCTATCTATGAAAGGTATTATGTCGGACATAAGCCGATTTGGGTCAAAGAGCCACAGGGGTAAGCTTAAAAAATGAAACGTAAATTTCCGTTCGTGTTTGTATCTATTTTGATTATAGGTCTCTTGTTTTATGAGTTCTCATATTATTTTCCATTTACAAATAATGCGTTTGTGGTTGCCAACATCCGTCCTGTTGCCGCCAATGTGAATGGTTATATCACGCACATATTCGTTCAAAATGAAGAATATGTTAAAAAAGGCGCTCCTTTATTTACGGTATTTAAAGCGCCCTATGCACTGGCTTATAAAAAGGCTCGGAGCGAAGTGGCAGAAGAAAAAGCACGTTTGATTGTGTTGATGAAACAAGTAGAAAAAACGCAATTTATCGTAAAATCTCAACACGCGATTTATGAAAAATTACATTTTGAATACGTTCATAATCGCTCCGCATTAAACGACCATGCGGTGTCACAAATAACGGTCAATACATTGCTCAATCAAAACAATGCCGCCATGAATAAACTGGATGCACTTAAAAAAGAGCTGGAATTAAATCGTCAAAAAATAATCGTGCAAAAAATGAGAATCAATGCATTGATAGCCGTCATGGACAACGCGAAAGTCGATCTAGATGAAACAACGGTTTATGCTAAAAATAATGGCGTGATACAAAATATGTTCGTGGCCTTAGGTGCTCCAGTTGAAATACGAAAGCCTCTTTTTTCGTTTGTAGACACGGACGAGATGTTTGTCCAGGCCAATTTTAATGAAACGGATTTACGCCGCGTTCAGGCGGGCAATAAAGTCACTATTCGTCCACGCATCTATGCAGGAACAAAGCATTATGAAGGCGTCGTCGTGTCTAAAAACTGGGCCGCCAGTCGGCAAATAACCGATCTGCGAAGTCAACAGCAAATTGTCACGAATAATGAGGACAACTGGTTTTTATTGCCTCAGCGTTTCCCCGTACAAATCAAAATAATCAATTATGATCCGATTCATTATCCCTTAAGTATCGGGGCCAGTGCTTATGTGTACATACACACCACGTAAGCCTTCACTATAGCGAGTGCTTGTTCAGCAGTGGATTGTTTTGTGGGGGGCTTAAGCGTCCGCCAATACTTCATCAGGCATGGTGAAGTTGAGCTCGAGAACGGCGCTGTCTCCCATTCGTTCGAGATTGACTTTGACTTGATCGCGACTAATGGGAATATATTTTGCAATGACCGCCAGAATTTCTTCTTGTAACTTCGGCAAGTAATCCGGTTTATTGCTTTTATTGCGTTCCGTGCGTTCATGAGAAATGATGATCTGCAGCCGTTCTTTCGCGACGGATGCGGTGGAGTGGTTGCGTTTTCGCAAATAATTGAAAATACTCATGCGGGTAATTCCTCCCTGGTTTTACCGAATATGCGCCGTAGAATGCCTTTTCGTTCTGTTTGAGTGAATCGCATGGGCTTCTCTTCGCCAAGAAACCGTGCAACGGCATCTTGGTAAGCCGAGCCCGCATCACTTTGATCATCCAGGATGACAGGCGTTCCTGTATTGGATGCTTTGAGTACTGACTTAGATTCAGGGATAATGCCGATCAGAGGAATCGCCAGAATATCTTTGACGTCTTGAACCGATAACATTTCACCTTTTTCTACACGCTCAGGATCATAACGCGTTAATAATAAGTGTTCTTGAATAGGGGCTCGACCCTCAATGGCACGCTTCGTTTTGCTGGCCAATATTCCTAAAATCCGGTCAGAATCTCGAACAGAAGACACTTCAGGATTGGTGACCACAATGGCGTGATCTGCAAAATACATGGCCATTAATGCACCGGCTTCAATGCCTGCGGGTGAATCACAAACAATGTATTCAAACTCGTTCGCCAATTCGTTAAAAATTTTCTCGACGCCTTCGATGCTCAATGCATCCTTGTCGCGGGTTTGTGATGCGGGCAGAATAAACAAGCCGGGAATGCGTTTATCTTTTACAAGCGCTTGATTTAAAGTGGCTTCTCCATTGATAACATTGATAAAATCATACACCACACGGCGTTCACAGCCCATGATAATGTCTAAATTTCTCAAGCCAATGTCGAAATCAATCACCACTGTTTTGTAACCCCGCATGGCCAGGCCAGATGAAATTGCAGCGGAAGACGTGGTTTTTCCAACTCCCCCTTTTCCAGAGGTTATAACAATGATTTTAGCCAAAATTTACTCTACCTTATTAGGTGAATGAATACATATAGATCAGTGTACACGCTATTGTTCAGTTAATTCAACTGATTTTATCAATTAAAATACATGCCATTTATATTTTTCGTTTGAACGAAAAAGCATGAAAAAATCCGCATGCTTTTTCGTTCAAACGCCAATTTCATGCAGTTCTGTACAAAATCCGTTACAATGAATGCTGACGATGGTTTAACGAAATGAATGGAGTGGGAGATGGCAATTTCTATTGCAGAGCAGGCCTTTACATTTGATGACGTCTTATTGGTTCCAGCGCATTCAATGGTCTTGCCAAAAGATGTCTTACTGAAGGCGCGTTTGACGCGTGAAATTGAATTGAATATGCCCTTGATATCAGCGGCCATGGATACGGTAACCGAGGCGCGCTTAGCCATTGCTATGGCCCAGGATGGGGGCATGGGTATCATTCACAAAAACATGAGTATTCTGGCGCAATCAGATGAAGTCAGGCGTGTGAAAAAATTTGAAAGTGGCATGGTGAAAGATCCCATTTCAGTCCCCCCTTCACTCACTGTGAGTGAGTTACTGGCCATCATGCGTAAGTACAATTTTTCTGGCGTGCCGGTTGTTGATGGCGAGCGATTAATCGGGATTGTAACGAGCCGTGACATTCGATTTGAAACCAATTTATCGTTACCGGTGTCGGCTGTTATGACCCCGAAAGATCGGTTGGTTACGGTGAAAGAGGGCGCGGGTCGAGAAGAAATTCGTAGCTTGTTGCATAAACATCGCATTGAAAAATTGCTGGTGGTCAATGATTCATTTTATTTGCGCGGTTTGATCACGGTTAAAGACATTCAAAAAGCAAAAGACAATCCTTATGCTTGCAAAGACAGTTCAGAGCAATTGCGCGTGGGGGCGGCAGTGGGTGTGGGCGAGGGGACCGATGATCGCGTTGCGGCTTTGGTGGATGCGGGGGTTGATGTCATTATCGTTGATACGGCCCATGGGCACTCTCAGGGCGTTTTGTCTCGGGTCAAATGGATTAAAACCCATTTTCCTGACGTGCAAGTGATCGGAGGAAACATCGCAACGGCAGCGGCGGCACGTGATTTGGTTTTAGCGGGAGCCGATGCCGTCAAAGTAGGGATTGGGCCGGGTTCTATTTGCACCACACGGATTGTCACCGGAGTAGGAGTCCCTCAGATCACGGCCATTTCAAATGTTGCGGCCGCCTTGAAAGGTGAAGTGCCGGTGATTGCAGATGGCGGCATACGATTTTCAGGGGATGTTTGCAAGGCTTTAGCAGCCGGTGCGTTTACCGTCATGTTAGGCGGTTTATTTGCGGGTACGGAAGAATCACCTGGTGAGATTGAATTGTATAAAGGACGCACTTATAAAGGCTATCGCGGGATGGGGTCTTTAGGTGCCATGTCCCAAACAGAAGGGTCCAGTGATCGTTATTTTCAAGAGATGAATCAGGGGGCTGAGAAATTGGTGCCTGAGGGCGTGGAGGGGCGCGTTCCATACAAAGGGCCTGTGAATACGATCATTCATCAGATATTGGGTGGTTTGCGTTCATGCATGGGGTATACCGGGTGCGCGACCATTGCTGAGTTGCATGAAAAAGCAACATTTGTTCGAGTGACCAATGCGGGCATGCGTGAATCGCACGTGCATGACGTCAGCATTACGAAGCAGGCGCCTAATTATCAAGTCGACAATTAATGGGCGTTTGAACAAGCGACATGCAACAATACGCATGTCGCTTGTTCAAATCATTGAGATCTCCAGTGAATGGAGGGGTTGAGTCTGCTGGGTCAGGATTGCAACCCCTTGATTAAACAAGCTAACCGCGTCCTCAATGCCCATCAGCCCATTATCATGGACAGAAGGACATGAGTCTTTTTTCATGTTCTTCTGTCCAATG
>JAOAUO010000100.1:4957-10341 GCA_030157565.1 Legionellaceae bacterium | reverse complement strand
CGACGATTGACGAATTGGCCGCACTAAAACCCGACATCCTCGTGGTGATTGCTTATGGATTGATTCTCCCTCAAGCGGTGCTTGATTTGCCGCGATTGGGCTGTATCAATGTCCATGCGTCTCTGTTGCCACGCTGGCGTGGCGCATCACCTATTCAACAAGCGATATTGCATGGTGACGCGCACACCGGCATCACCATCATGCAAATGGATGCCGGCATGGATACGGGCGCGATGTTGACGCAAGTCACTTGCCCCATACAGGCCAATGACACCGCTAGTAGCCTGCATGACCGACTATCCGATTTGGCAGCAGCCCCTTTATTGGCCACATTAGACGCGCTGGCTTGCGGCACAGCACGCGCTGAACAGCAAGATTCAGAATGGGCTACTTATGCACCGAAAATAAAAAAAGAAGACGCGCTGATCGATTGGAGCCAACCGGCCAATGTCATCGATCAAAAAATACGCGCCTATCATCCATGGCCGGTTGCCTATACGCACATGGATGATAACGTATTGCGCATTCATAAAGCCCGCATTGAAACGCTCCCCACAGATGCCGCAAAACCAGGAACCGTGATGTCGATGGATAAGAATGGGATACTCGTGGCAACGGGCCATCAAGCGATACGCATAGAGCGGCTTCAATTTTCCGGAGCCAAGCCCATGTCTGTCGGGGATTGGTTAAATGCCGGGCGGGCTCAACTGCACGCTCAAGCGATTCTCACATGAAAAAAAATGAACGATTACAAGCACTACACATCCTAACCCAAGTTATACAAGACCGAACCCCTTTATTGCATTCAATGCAAGCGGCACCGGATTTGTCGCCCCTCAGCAAAGCGCTCTGTTTTGGTGTTTGCCGTCATTATGAGCGCTTGCAAGCCTTGGCCGATTGTTGGGTCACAAAAAGGCCGAAACAAATCGATGTCTGGCTTTGTTTATTGATGGGGCTTTATCAATTGCATTACCTGCGCATTCCTGATTATGCGGTGGTCAAAGAAACCGTTGGATTGCTCATGCCGATTAAAAAAACATGGGCTAAAGGATTGGTGAATGCGGTATTGCGTCATTATTGCCGTGAACAAGAAGCCGTCTTATTGCGTTTAGCAGAGAACCAGGCCTTCATGTATGGACACCCCGCTTGGCTCATCAAACGGATACAACACGATTGGCCCGCGGATTGGCCGATGATATTAAAAGGCAATGATCTCCACCCCCCCATGAGTTTACGCGTGAACGCGCAACACATGACCGCTCAAGCGTATTTATTGCGTTTGCAAGAGGCCGGCATGGATGGTTCGGTATTGCCTTTTTCCCCGAATGGCATCGCGTTAACAGCGCCCTGTGATGTACATGAACTACCGGGGTTTTCAGAGGGACACGTATCGGTCCAAGATGAAGCGGCACAATTAGCCGCCTCATTACTGGATTTAAAACCGGGCCTTCGGGTATTAGATGCCTGTTGTGCACCCGGAGGGAAAACGGGCCATATATTAGAAACAGAACCCCACTTATCCGCTTGCGTGGCCTTGGATATCGAACGCACCCGCTTGGTGCGCGTACAAGACAATTTGAGCCGCCTCAACGCGCACGCCACATTGATACAAGGCGATGCATTGCACCCTGAATCCTGGTGGGATGAGAAACCCTTTGACCGCATTCTTCTGGACGCGCCCTGCTCTGCCACCGGCGTCATTCGGCGCCATCCCGATATTAAACGATTGCGAACCGAAGCCGAGATTGCCGCTGTGGTACAAGTACAGCACAATATACTACGCACCCTTTGGCCACTGCTCGCACCAGGAGGCGTCATGGTTTACGCCACCTGCTCTATCATGCCCGAAGAAAATGAACACCAAATGGCTCGATTTATAGCCGAAAAATCTGATTCCCAAGCATTAACCTGCGAACGGGCGTGGGGACGCGCTACGGGCCACGGCTGGCAAATATTGCCTGGTGAACACAATATGGATGGATTTTTTTATAGTGTCATTCAAAAAAAATTTTAGTCGATTCTGCGTGAGAAATCACACCTTATTATTTTTCTCTGTAGGTCAAGTGTTAGTAAGGCGGTAACTAGCCGCTATTTAGACTGGCGAGTACAGCTTGCTGGCTAGAACATAATTCCATTGGAAGATTTAGGGGGATCTCTAAGAAATACGCCATTTGCCATTTTTGTGTTTTTTGAGCCTGACGACTGACCGTTACATCCCACGGTGGATAAACACGCATGGCTCGTTTTCCCCCCACCCCTTTAACGGACAATACATCTTGTTTACATAAGACGGCGGATGGGAAGATAAATTGTCCGAAGCGATGACCTTGGCGAGTGCAAACAATAAAAAAATCGACTGGGTCAGAGATATCGTATGGTTGAATCGGTCCATTTCCAATCCGTTTCCACAAAGTAACAAATTGTCCAACCTTTGTAGGCGTAATTTTAGCGACACGGAAAATAATAGAAAAACCATTCAAAGAAAATGTATAAGCACCATACTCAACGCTTTCTTGCTCCATGATGGGTTGCGAGCATTTAAACCCAGATGGATCATAAATAAAGGTTTTCGCATCACGAAGATCCGGATGAATGATGCCATTGGCAATTTTTAATTTTTTCATAAACCGCTTATTTCTCATTGATACGTTGGTTGACGTTTTAAAAAACCCAACGATTAAAAAGTCACATCAATCCCAAAAAAACCAGTCACTTCACTGGTTACTTCATTAACGTATTTTAAACCGTCATATAAAATGATGATGATACCAATAATTCGTACGGTATTCCAACCAGATCAAATTTTATTAGCCATGTTGGACTATACTATATTCATCAAAATGAATCATTATCAAGGTGAGTGATGCCAATCAAAATACCCGACAGCTTTCGGTACAAAGTAACAAGCGGTCAACGGAAGTACAGTCGCCAGCCTCCTGGCACCCCCGATGTTGCGGCGATGATAGCCGGCAAGCCTTTCTGGGTCTCACCTCAACCGATGAGTATGGATAAACAAAAAACATTGGTGCTTGCTGATTGGACTGCAAGCACTTGGTCGGAAGAAAAAATGGCTCAAGTGATAGCGTCGCTTGATGAGTTAATGGACCAGGGATTTACCCTTTACATCTGGCGATCAGATCAGCTGAGTTTGCTGAATAAAGATGAACTGCTCGTTTCACCTGAAGAGACATTAAGATCCATGACCTTCGCTTACGCACAGGACATCGTGAACACTGCAGTGAGTCAACACAAGCTCACACGAGATGAAATACAAATCATTGATCATTATTGGCTAGACCATATTTTATCAGGGAAAGATGAACCGGGGGATCATGTATTACGCACCACGGAATGGCCCGTTGAAATGACAACAGAGACCCTGATCAAAATTTTAAATTTGGACACGCCAAAGATTACGAAAATCATTCATGATAAATTCTCTGAGAATTTAAATAAAAAGGTCGAATTATTAAAGACTGAATTATTAAAGACTAATTCAAAAGACCGTATTGAAATTGAATGTCACTATACGCGCGCAGAACTAACAAATATAAACGCGGATATCTTTAGTGAAATCGAACTGAGTGGGTTTTCTTTAGATAATGAACAGTTACAACAACTGATGATAATCTTTTTAGACTGTGTTTCGATACAGTGTATCGAAACTCTATTAAAGGCGTCTCAAAAACTGGAAATGCTCTTCGTACAGAACTGCGAAAATTTGACTGGCGAATGGGGTCTTACCGAAAACCATCTTGAAAATCTGAAGACTATTTTTTTCGAAAACAGCCATATTTCAATGGAAAATCTGCAAACATTCTTAATGGCTGCCACAAACCTGGAAAAACTCATCGTACATAATTGCGAAAATTTGACGGGCGAATGGGGTCTTACCGAAAACCATCTTGAAAAGCTGAAGACTATTTTTTTCGAAAACAGCCATATTTCAATGGAAAATCTGCAAACACTTTTAATGGCTTCTCCGAATGTGGGAGAGATCCTCTTATTAGAATGCAAAGCCTTGGGTGACGAACGGAGTCTTGTAGGAATCCGTCTTGAAAATCTGAAGGAAATTAATTTATCCCTCAGCAATATTTCAATAAAAAACCTACAATCACTCTTGATTTCCTCTCCAATTCTGGAAACAATCGATGTAAGTCGCTGCAAAAGCTTGGATGGCGAACTGGATCTTGCCGGCATCCGTCTTGAAAATCTGAAGGAAATTAATTTATCCCTCAGCAATATTTCAATAAAAAACCTACAATCACTCTTGATTTCCTCTCCAATTCTGGAAACAATCGATGTAAGTCGCTGCAAAAGCTTGGATGGCGAACTGGATCTTGCCGGCATCCGTCTTGAAAATCTGAAGGACATTGATTTATCGTACAGCAAGATTTCAATAAAAAACCTACAATCACTCTTGATTTCCTCTCCAATCCTAGAAAAAATTAATTTAAGTGACGGCAGTATCTTGAATGGCGAACTGGAGCTTGCCGGCATCCGTCTTGAAAATCTGAAGGACATTGATTTATCCTGCAGCAATATTTCAATAAAAAACTTGCAATCACTCTTGATTTCCTCTCCAAACCTGGAAAAAATCAATTTACGGTACTGCAACGATTTGACGGGCGACCTGGTTCTTGCCGAAAACAGCCTGATAAGGCTTAAGAAAATTGATTTACATGAAAGCAAAATTTCAATAAAAAACTTACAATCACTCTTGATTTCTTCTCCAAACCTGGAAAAAATCAATTTACGGTACTGCAACGATTTGACGGGCGACCTGGTTCTTGCCGAAAACAGCCTGATAGGGCTTAAGAAAATTGATTTACATGAAAGCAAAATTTCAATAAAAAATCTACAATCACTCTTGATTTCTTCTCCAAACCTGGAAAAAATCAATTTACGGTACCACAACGATTTGACTTTCGACCTGGTTCTTGACAAAAACAGCCTGATAAGGCTTAAGAAAATTGATTTACATGAAAGCAAAATTTCAATAAAAAACTTACAATCACTCTTGATTTCTTCTCCAAACCTGGAAAAAATCAATTTACGGTACTGCAACGATTTGACGGGCGACCTGGTTCTTGCCGAAAACAGCCTGATAGGGCTTAAGAAAATTGATTTACATGAAAGCAAAATTTCAATAAAAAATCTACAATCACTCTTGATTTCTTCTCCAAACCTGGAAAAAATCAATTTACGGTACCACAACGATTTGACTTTCGACCTGGTTCTTGACAAAAACAGCCTGATAAGGCTTAAGAAAATTGATTTACATGAAAGCAAAATTTCAATAAAAAACTTACAATCACTCTTGATTTCTTCTCCAAACCTGGAAAAAATCAATTTACGGTACTGCAACGATTTGACGGGCGACC
>JAOAUO010000100.1:1512-4857 GCA_030157565.1 Legionellaceae bacterium | reverse complement strand
CCTGATAAGGCTTAAGAAAATTGATTTACATGAAAGCAAAATTTCAATAAAAAACCTACAATCACTCTTGATTTCTTCTCCAAATCTGGAAAAAATTGATTTACAGTACTGCAACGATTTGACTGGCGACCTAGTTCTTGCCGAAAACAGCCTGATAGGGCTTAAGAAAATTGATTTAGATAAAAGCAACATTTCTGATAGAAATAAAGAGATACTCTTAAAGGCGGCTCCAAACCTGAAAATAATCGATGCGCGTCAAAGCGCTTCATTGGAATGCAACCATCATAACACGACACAGGATTCAAAAAATAAAAATCCATCATCCGGCGACCGGAATAAATCCAGTGGAACACCCATCAATCCAACGCACAACCCAACAAAAATGAAAGCGTTTACACCCTACCCCAAAAATGCACCCTTTCAATTCAAGAACACCAATAAAACAAAAAATCAGGGCATGATTATTGAAAAATTCTCTCAATATTTAACACTCAAACAAATACACCTCGATGTCATTCCTAACATTCAGGATGGGATGTGTCTTGGGCTATCGCATTATTTTTATCAATTTAATATAACGGCATGGGAGGATTTCATTGCTAAGCAGCTTGACTGGGATGGTAAGGAATCATCATTGGACCAGGAGTTGGTATGGCATTTTGAAAATTTATATAGAACGTATAAAGACAGCCTAGCATCTAAAACGCAATACGTGGGTGATGGATTAAAATCACTTCTGGAGACTCATCATCAATCCCGAATTTTACAAAATCCATGGCATGCAATCGCCATTAAACCGACTGAAAATGGGAAATGGTATGTTTATGATCCAAATTATGTAACCGGTTATCTGATCGTTACAAAAGACAAACTGTTAAAAACCATTCATAACGCAATTGGAACGCTCGTATCGATTGAGCCAGATAGTGCAGTCCATGATTGTGAAGTCACCGATGCCGATCAATTTATCGCCCAGGGTGGGCTGCTTGCGTTATGCCAAAATCAAAATGCAACAGATCTGCTTTTAAAATTACCAAAAAACCCCGTTTACAGCAAAGAGGCCCTGGATGGACTTCTTTTGAGAAGCACATCGGGAAAACCGGCCTGGGTGATTGGATTGGAGAGCAAAAACCCTCTCATATCAAAATACACCCAAGGATTAATCAAACAGTTTAAAGAAAACAATGCAACAGACGCAGACGAGCAATTAACGAAAAGCCTGGATGCGTTAACGCCACTTCAAAAAAACGAATGCATCACCGCAATCGTTCAAACATCCCATCACGAGAAAAGAACAATCGAAGATAAACCGCTCGATAGCTTAATCGCGTCCATCCGCACATCAGACCAACAGGGGCGTTATGAGCGGGCATTGATGACATGGAATAAAAAAACCGAAGGGACAGACTCTCCCCTGGCGTATGCCCAGCAATGCTTGCGTTTCGATCACAAAAAAAAACTGATTGAACTGAAATCAACACAGCAGGTCGACGCCTTGAGATGTCAGCTCGAAGCGCAAGCCAACCGCACCCAGCGCCCCGTATTTTACATTGACTCACCCGATGATTTGGTTTGTTCGTCACCTTGGATGGAACGCGGCACTGACAACAGCGGGGCATTGCGTAAAGGCCCGGGTGGTCCCTTGTATCAATTTCTTCAGGATAACCAAGACAAAAATCCCTTACTCATTGTTAATTATGATGGATTTAATGCGGATGACATGGTTCGGTTTAATGGATTGCTGGATAAAGAGCCGAATGCTGATGGCACGCGCTTGCCAGACAACACGATGATAATTGGTTTAATGAACCGGAAGAAGCCTGATTGTTATCAAGGCTCTGATTTTTATTCACGCTTTAACCACACAGAACATTGCCCTTTGACTGACGAACAGCTGGACGAGATAAAGCCCACCAACCGCGTGGATGTGGTCTCTAAAAACCATCCAAAGACCACCGTCATTAACCTGTATCATGCGCCTGACTGGGAAAACCGGCTGTTGGGACATTGGGTTTTGAATGGAAATACGTTCGAATGGAGTGAAGGCGAGTTGGTTAAGGCCATTCAGTCCGGTCAATCGATTGAAATTCAGAACGGTTTTTGGGGGGATAAACCGTTCGAACGATTTTGGCAACAAGCCCTAACAGGCGGCGTGCGTCATGCGGGTCGTGTCATTCAAATTCCAAACAACATTCATATCGTGCGTCCAGAAGTAGAGGCATATGAATGGGGCGAAAAACCCGTGATAACCAACGGACTCTCGATTGAACAACATGCAAAAGTATTAAATCCAACGTGCTTGGTTCATTTTTTCGGCCCCTATGAACTGGAGGGGAGGCAGCTCGTAAAAAAAATGGGGTGGATTGAACAAGCACAAAACAAGAAGGAACCATTGCTGATCAATCTTACGAGCCCTTTAAGCGATGATGCATGGGCCATGCTAATGGATGAATGCAAGCGTCGAGGTGTTGCATTAGTGATTCATTGTGCCCCAGGTATAACACTCCCAAATGCGCTTGCTCATATCGCTTCAAAACCGGTATCGAACGAAGGGATACCACCGGACGACCTGCAAGATGATGTCGTTATCAGCAGCACGGACATCGATACCAGCGTGTCCATCCTGACGAACAAAAAAGAAGGTGCATACATTGTGATCGATGTTTCTGAATGCACCCCCTCCGATTTATTCGTGAAACTCGATGGCGCACTGAACAAGGAAACGCTAGCGTTTGAATTCACTCAATCCAATAGCGCAATCACAACGGCATTGCTAGACAATAGAAAGGTCATTCTGAAAGGTCATTTTTCACCCGAGCTAGTGGATTCATTAGCGCCGATACTGCTGACTAGGGAGCGCACCAAATCAGGTGGGCAAATGATTCTGGTCACGGAGGATAAACAAGCGGGTGCGTTTATTTCAAATCGGTATGCTCATCGGGTAAGCCGGGACGAAAAAAGCGCATGTTTACCTCAGAATCCTGCCATCATGGAGAAACTCACTGACTATCTGGATACGGAGCCGTTGAGCAAAATCAGGGCACGGTATCATTTCTTGGCCTCCCATCCTAATGCAGTCAACAGCGATGAGGCATGGATTGGCATGAGGAGCTTGGCGTGCGGCACACACACCGAAACGGGAAAACTTGACACAACATGCAGTGTGAATGAAAGTGACGCGTTTACCCAAGAACGCATCAAAAAAGTCAATGCCGTGCTTGATTCTCAACCCTATGTGTTCCTAACGGGATTGTCAGGTGTTGGAAAATCCACCTTTGTGGAACAGGAATTCTGTAAAGATGCTCCATTGTATCTCACGGAGGATAGGCTCCAGAATTGGGCGGA
>JAOAUO010000100.1:0-1502 GCA_030157565.1 Legionellaceae bacterium | reverse complement strand
TTATCGATGAGGCCAATTTAAGTCCTCGTCAATGGAGCGAGTTTGAAGGCTTATTCAATAAACCCCCTACGGTGTTAGTGAATGGCCAGCTCCATACCCTAACCGCCCATCACAAGGTTGTATTCGCAGGCAATCCCGTGAATTATGGCGATGAACGAACACTGGCGTCGTATTTCCAGCGTCACGGCAATGCGGCGTTATTTATGCCATTGCCGAGCGCATTGATTGATGAAAAGATTTTAAAACCAGTCTTTACAAACGATACCGTTCATCAATCGGTACCCATTGCCGAGCGCATTCTTTCGATCTACCGTTTTATTTGTGACTGCTCGACAACAGACGTTTTAATCACCCCACGCGAATTACAAATGATGGCGCTGCTGACCATCACGCGTGCTAAGAACCATCCTGAAGAGGATATGAATGATCTAGCGGCACATTTTAGTTACGAGCTCGCAAAAAACTTAGTGCCGAACAGTCAGCGTGTTGCGTTTGACAACCAATTTAAGCCTAAAAAAACAAGCCTATTGGAGACTCCGAAGCAAAACGACGCGTTTCTTGTGACGCCATCACGACAAACGTTATTGCAACAACTGAATGACCTGTTGGACCTACGCCACTGGAGACGTGAACATGCATTGCATTTGAATGCTTCTCAGAAAAGTGGCGGCCTGGGCGGCATCATTATCGAAGGAGAACCTGGAATCGGTAAAAGTGAATTGGTGATTGCTGCGTTGCGCGCTCGAAACCACGAAGAAGAGAAGGATTTTGAACATCCCTCAACGAAAAATAATCCATTCTATAGAATGCCCATTAGCATGGGGCAACATGAAAAAGAGAACGTATTGATCAACGCCTTCAATGAGGGGGCTGTCGTCATCATCGATGAAATCAACAGCGCTCCCATGATGGAGCGCTTGTTGAATGACCTGCTCATGGGCAAGAATCCCAAAAAAAATGAGGGCGATATTGTGAAGCCAGGATTCATGGTGATTGGCACACAAAATCCAGTGAGCATGTCCGGTCGCCGTCCAACCAGCACGGCATTGCAACATCGACTCATCACCACAACGCTTCCTGAATATACCGCGGATGAAATGAAAGCCATTCTGTTGGACAAAGGCGTCCAACAGACCGAAGCTTGTTTGATGGTTGCTATGTATGAAAAGAATCGAACGAATGCCATCGATCAACATTTGTCCCCCGTGCCTAATTTCCGAAACTTAATCACGGTTGCAGATGAGCATTTGAGTGCACTCAGCCATGAACGCACAGAAATGGAACAAAAAAAACGCTTTGAAGCATTACAGGTTGAAATCAATAAGCTTCGAACGACTCAGAATGATGAAAGCAAACTGACCCGTTGGCTTAAAGATAAACGAGATGGATCCATCTCAACGAATGACTTGAAATTGCTGACGAAAATCATCAATATGGTCAATTCCATCACAGATAAATTAGAAAAAGGCTCGTATTTTGGTAGAATATATGATGATAGGGGG
>JAOAUO010000099.1:4158-10347 GCA_030157565.1 Legionellaceae bacterium | reverse complement strand
GACGCGACACCGCCGCCGGCCCTCACCCCCGCCGTGGGCAAGGCTTGAGCCACTGCACGGGCAAAAGAGGGGCCTGAAATCACAGCGATGGGCCGTGTTGCACCCCATTTTTCAGCCACTAATTGGCTTAAGAGGCTGTGCGAACTGGGATCAATCCCTTTGGTAATCCAAGCCAGATGCTTAGGCCGCGCTGGAAATAAATTCAATACACTGGCGAACGCATGCGATGGAACGGCCACGATGACATGCGTTGCTTGGTTTAAACAATCATTTAAATCAGCAGTCGGGTCAAGCGTGTCGGGGAAAGGCGTGTCCGGTAAAAACCGGCGGTTGCAGCGGTGCGTTTGCATGTCGAAGACATGCTCGGGGTTGTGCCCCCATAATAAGACGCGGTGGCCGGCCGCGCTCAAATGAATGGCAACGGCCGTGCCCCAGGAACCTGCGCCCAATAGGGCAATGGTCGTGGTGCGCATGGTTTAGTGCGTTTTTTCAGCAAGTGGGGCGGCTGCTTTAGCGCGTTGTTTGTCTTCTTGTTGCTGTGCGTAAAGGGCATCAAAATTGATGGGTGCTAACACCAATTGCGGGAAGCTGCCTCGAATGACTTCACTGGTGATGGCTTCACGTGCATAAGGGAATAAAATGTTCGGGCAGAAACTACCGAGCAAGTGATCCAATTGTTCGGGCTGTGGGCCTTGAATGGTGAAAATACCGGCCTGTTGCACTTCAACCAGAAATGCGGTGACACCCTGGTTTTTTACCGTAGCGGTCACGGTGAGCGACACTTCATAAATGCCTTCATCTAAGACTGTGTTTTGTGTATTTAAATCCAAGGACAGCTCAGGTTCCCATTTTTGTTGGAATATGGCCGGCGTGTTGGTGGTTTCAAATGACAAATTCTTGATGTATACGCGTTGAATCATGAATTGCGCTTCAGAGGCTTGTGGTGCAAGTTGTGCTTGTTCAGTCATGCGTTCTCTCCTGGTTGCTTTTTATTTTGTGAGGGGAAGACCGGCCGCTTGCCAGGCTGCTATGCCGCCTGCGAGTACCATGGGCTTCGTAAATCCTAATCCACGTAATTTAGTAGCAAGGGCTGCCGATTGCAAGCCTTTCGCACAGACAAAAATAAGGGGTTTGTTTTTATATTGATCCATGCGTTGCTCGGTAAACGCTTCGGCCGTGGCATGTTTTGAATCGATGATGTGACTGGCACGAAAGGCATCTGCATCTCGCAAGTCAAACACCACGGCGTTCTCATGGTTCATGGACTGAACCGCCGCAGTGGTGGAGAGTTCTTTGGCCCGTTTTTTTTGGGTTAATAATTCTTGAATGAAGATGACCGCCAATAAAATAACCAATGCTAGCCAAAGTTGCCAATGATTTGTGATAAACTGAGCCATCTGGTCCATAATAAGCCTTTTTTTGCGTTTTAAATGAGTGGATTATGTCAGATTGGTCAGAGAACGCAAGGTTCGTGGTCTTTTTTGCGGTCATCTATCGATTTCCATTTGAATTTACGTTAAAGTACCCAACAAAATTTATGAGGTGATTTCGCGCATGTTTAGGAAACTCAGGGGGATGTTCTCCAACGATTTATCCATTGACTTAGGCACAGCCAATACGCTGATTTATGTCCGGGATAAAGGGATTGTACTCAACGAACCCTCTGTGGTTGCGTTGCGAAATGAGTCGGGGCAAAAACGCGTCGCGGCCGTTGGAATTGAAGCGAAGCGCATGCTCGGGCGAACGCCTGGCAACATCAATGCCATTCGCCCCATGAAAGACGGTGTGATCGCGGATTTTTTTGTCACTGAAAAAATGCTTCAGCACTTTATTCATAAGGTGCATGAGAATCGTTTTTTACGCCCAAGCCCACGTGTTTTGGTGTGCGTGCCTTGCGGTTCTACGCAAGTTGAACGGCGGGCTATTCGTGAATCAGCCATGGGTGCTGGCGCACGTGAAGTCTTTTTAATTGAAGAACCCATGGCCGCAGCGCTCGGCTCCGGCATGCCGGTGGAAGAAGCCAGCGGATCCATGGTGGTTGATATTGGTGGGGGCACGACCGAAGTCGCTATTATTTCATTGAGTGGCATTGTGTATCACCAATCCGTTCGAATCGGGGGCGATAAATTTGATGATGCCATTGTGTCTTATGTGCGACGTAATTACGGCACATTGATTGGTGAAACAACCGCAGAACGCATTAAACATGAAATTGGCTCTGCATTCCCAAGCCGTGATTTATTTGAAATTGAAGTGCGCGGCAGAAACCTGGCCGAAGGCATTCCGCGAAGCTTTACATTGACCAGCGCTGAAATTTTAGAAGCATTGCAAGAGCCCTTGTCTGGTATTGTAGGCGCTGTTCGAGCCGCGCTTGAATTGGCCCCACCCGAACTGGCTGCAGACATCGCAGAGCGCGGCATGGTGTTAACCGGTGGCGGTGCGTTATTGAAGAACATGGACACGTTACTCATGGAAGAAACAGGCCTGCCGGTGCTGGTGGCAGAAGATCCACTCACATGTGTTGCACGGGGTGGTGGAAAGGCGTTAGAAACCATGGACATACGTGGCGGTGATTTTCTCTCAACAGAATAGTACTCACAACAGGCTGTTTACCAATCGCCATCACTCCTCTTTAGGTTTTTTGATGGCGTTGGCCCTGTCTCTGATACTCATGATTACGGACTACCATAATCCATCTCTGGGTCATGTGCGTCGTGGTTTTTCATGGGTGGTTGCACCTATTCAGTATGCCGTTGATTATCCTGTTCGCGTCGCGGGCTGGGTTCGTTCCCTCATGAGCTCTAAAAAATCACTCATTGATGAAAATATGCAATTGCGATATCAGCAAACGATGCTGGAGGCCCAATTGCAAAAATTAATGATGTTGCGCCATGAAAATTCACAACTGAAAGAATTGTTGTCGGTCTCTTCTCCGGCCAACATGCACGCCATGGCGGCTCAAATTTTAGCAGTGGATACCACGCCGTCTCGGCAATTATTGATTTTGGATAAAGGCACACGGGATGGGGTTTTTGTCGGGCAACCCGTCTTGGATGCGAAAGGGGTCATGGGGCAAATCATTGACGTGGGATTGATGACCAGCACCATCTTATTGATCTCGGATGCAAAATGCGCCGTTCCTATTCGAAACAACCGCACAGGCGAACGCGCCATTCTGGTGGGCACCAATAGCATGACCCATTTGTCACTCATTCATCTGCCAGGGACCTCATCGATTGTCAAGGGTGATTTGTTGGTGACCTCCGGACTGGGCCGGCGTTATCCAGAAGGCTATCCCGTTGGCCGAGTGGAGGACGTGACGCACAAACCTGGGGATGAATTCATGACGGTGCGCGTAGCACCCATCGCGCGTTTAAACCGAAACCGCTTGGTGTTGTTGATTTGGCCTGAAGAAGAACACAACGAATTAACCGCACAAATCAATGAACGCATGAATGTAATGGAAGGGAATGCATGAAGACCTTGAATGCTCGGTTTATATTGGCCTTGTTGACCGTTTTAGCGCTGACTATTTTACCCTTGCCTGACATCGTAACACCTTACAGACCGCCTTGGGTGTTGTTGTTTGTTTTGTATATCCAGTTTTTTTTACCGCAATATTTCCGGGTCACTTGGCTTTTTTTGTTAGGCATGTCATTGGACGTATTGCTGGCGTCTGTTATGGGAGAGCATACCTTTGCTTTGTTATTAACAACTGCTTTGGCGTCTACCAAAGCGCGTCGATTCCATTTTTTTTCACCCGCGCAACAAATCTTATTTATTGTTATTTTTTGCGCTGTTTACGCATTAACGCTGCTCTTGATTGATGGGTTACTCGGCTATCACAATGGGCTGTTGTATGCGGGTGGAACCGTATTGGCCAGTTTATTTTTTTGGCCGTGGATGAAATTATTGGCCGATCACACGCTTTCACCTGTTAATGGGCGTTTGGGTAGAAAAGCATGAAAAGAGCCGTATGCTGTTCTGTCCGAATATAATCAGCGCCTGAATTTTTAGCGCGCTAAGCGTTCTTTGTGCCGATGAATCCATTATCATGGACAGAAGGACATGCGTCTTTTTGCATGTTCTTTTGTCCAATGTCCAAAAATGTTAAGATACCTTCTTTTAATCAGAAATCATCACGGAGCCATTATTCATGATATTCGAACACATCCAATTGCCCCCGCAGGGCAAGCCCATTACAGTGAATCCTGATTTGACCTTAAATGTCCCCGATTGCCCGATTATTCCTTTTATTGAAGGCGATGGAATTGGTGTGGACGTCACGCCTGCCATGATTCATGCGGTGGATGCAGCGGTTCAAAAAGCGTATGGCTCCAATAAGAAAATTGCATGGATGGAAATCTATGCCGGTGAAAAGGCCACTCAGGTCTATGGCCCTAATCAGTGGTTGCCTAAACAGACACTCGAAGCCATCAAGAAATTTGTAGTGTCCATTAAAGGCCCGTTGACCACACCCGTGGGCGGTGGCATTCGTTCATTAAACGTGGCGATTCGTCAAGAATTGGATTTATACACGTGTTTGCGTCCGATTCGTTATTTTACAGGAACCCCTAGTCCCGTCAAAGAGCCATGGAAAACCAACATGGTTATTTTCCGTGAAAATTCAGAAGACATTTATGCCGGCATTGAATGGCAAGCCGACTCTGTGGAAGCTAAAAAAATCATTCAATTTTTACGCCATGAAATGGGTGTGACAAAAATTCGGTTCCCTGAACACTGTGGCATTGGAATCAAGCCGGTGTCTCAAGAAGGCACGGTACGCCTCGTGAAGGCGGCCATCCAATACGCCATTGATAATCACCGTGATTCGGTTACGTTGGTGCACAAGGGCAACATCATGAAGTTCACGGAAGGGGCCTTTAAAGATTGGGGTTATGAGGTGGCGCGTGATCAATTTGGCGCAGTGCCTTATCAGGGCGGCCCTTGGATGCAAATCACCCATCCAGATACAGGCCAATTCATTGTCATTAAAGATGTCATTGCCGATGCATTTTTGCAACAAATCTTGTTAAGACCTGAAGAATATAGCGTGATTGCCACCTTGAATTTGAATGGCGATTATATTTCTGATGCATTGGCCGCTCAAGTCGGTGGCATTGGCATTGCACCGGGTGCAAACATGGGTGATGATGTAGCGGTCTTTGAAGCCACACATGGCACCGCACCGAAGTATGCAGGGCAAGACAAAGTGAACCCAGGTTCGTTGATTTTGTCGGCGGAAATGATGCTGCGTCATTTAGGGTGGACCGTTGCTGCGGATTACCTGATTAAAGGCGTGGAAGGGGCCATTGAAGCCAAAACGGTCACGTATGACTTTGAGCGTTTGATGCCGGGGGCCACTTGTGTGAGTTGTTCCGGCTTTGCTCAGGCGATTATTGACAACATGTAGATTTTTTTGGGGGTTTGGACAGAAAAGCACGAGGCCCTTTCATGCTTTTTTCTCCAAACCCCCATTTTTTTATAAAACCAACTTTTTTACTGGCTAAACCGCCAATCTAGAGCTATAAAAATAGTAAGAGGGTATGTACATGCGTGGGCAATATTTTATGGGTCTTTGTGAAACTAACGTTGCCGAATTGAAACCATTGTCTGCGATTAAAGAACCAAAGAAATACAACGTTTTTCTGATGAATGATGATTACACGCCGATGGATTTTGTAGTCGATGTGTTGAGGAGGTTCTTCTATTTATCTGAGGATCAAGCTGTTCGAGTCATGCTTCAAGTGCACACGCAGGGACGCGGTATATGTGGGTTATTTACACATGATATTGCAGAGACAAAAGTTGCCCTGGTCAATGATTATGCCAGAGTGAACGAACATCCATTGCTATGTAGCATGGAACAGGAGTAAATACAGGTAGCTAGGAGCCGCGATCATGTTAAACAAAGAGCTTGAGTTCACCTTAAATTTAGCGTTTAAGGATGCCAAAGGGAAACGCCATGAGTTCATGACGGTTGAGCATTTATTGCTTGCGTTGCTGGATAATCCAGCCGCTGGAAATGTTTTGCAAGCGTGTGAAGCGAATGTTGATTCTTTAAGGCACGACCTGGAAGAGTTCATCGATGAAACCACGCCTGTCATTTCAGACACCGATTTTGATCGTGAAACACAGCCAACGCTGGGTTTTCAACGGGTTTTGCAACGCGCTGTGTTTCATGTGCAG
>JAOAUO010000099.1:0-4148 GCA_030157565.1 Legionellaceae bacterium | reverse complement strand
GCATGATGGCTTAAACGCCTCGATGGAAGAAGACAGTAGCCCTGAGGATCGTGAATCCCCCCTTGAAAGTTACTGCATGAATCTAAATAAACGCGCACGATTGGGCAAGATTGATCCACTGATTGGTCGCCATGAAGAAGTGTTGCGCACCATTCAAGTGTTGTGCCGTCGGCGTAAAAACAATCCCTTATTGGTGGGAGAGGCGGGTGTGGGTAAAACCGCGATCGCCGAGGGTTTGGCACGCCTCATTGTGGATGGCGAAGTGCCTGAGGCCATCCGTAACTGTGTAGTCTATTCGTTGGATTTAGGCTCTTTGTTGGCCGGCACGAAATACCGGGGCGATTTTGAAAAGCGTTTAAAAGCCGTCTTAAAACAGTTGAGCGAACAAGAAGCCGGCATCTTGTTCATTGATGAAATTCACACCATCATTGGTGCGGGGGCCGCATCCGGTGGCGTGATGGACGCATCCAATTTGATCAAGCCCTTGCTGGCGAATGGCGAATTGAAGTGCATTGGTTCCACCACATACCAGGAATATCGCGGCATTTTTGAAAAAGATCGCGCACTAGCACGCCGATTCCAAAAAATTGACGTGAGTGAGCCCAGTATTGATGAAACCTTTGAAATCCTGAAAGGCTTGAAGGGGCGACTGGAAGAACATCATGGGGTTAAATTCTCGATTCCTTCCCTGAGAGCGGCTGCCGAATTATCGGCCAAATACATCAATGATCGTTTCTTGCCAGACAAAGCGATTGACGTGGTCGATGAAGCCGGCGCATACCAAAATCTACTCACGGCAAACAAGCGTCGGAAAATCATATCCGTCACTGAAATTGAAAATGTGGTGGCTAAAATTGCCAGAATACCGATTAAAAAAGTATCTGCACGGGATAAAGACACCATGCGGACACTCGATCGCGATTTGAAATTATTGGTATACGGACAAGATGAAGCCATCTCCGCGCTTTCTTCCGCCATCAAGCTGGCCCGTTCGGGCTTGCGTGAGCCTGAAAAACCCGTGGGTTGTTTCTTGTTTTCAGGCCCAACGGGTGTGGGTAAAACCGAGGTGACGAAACAATTGGCCCATGTGTTGGGGATTGAGCTCTTGCGCTTTGATATGTCTGAATACATGGAAAAACACACCGTGTCTCGCTTGATTGGTGCGCCTCCTGGTTATGTGGGTTACGATCAAGGGGGGCTATTGACCGAAGCGGTCAATAAGCATCCGCATGCCGTGGTGTTGCTGGATGAGATTGAAAAAGCGCATCCAGATGTGTTTAATTTGCTTCTGCAAATCATGGACCATGGCACGCTCACCGATACCAACGGACGCCAAGCTGATTTTCGACACATCATCTTGGTGATGACCAGTAATGCTGGCGCACAGGAAATCAGTCGAAGTTCGATTGGGTTTTCGCATCAAGACAATAGTCACGACGGAATGGATGCCATTAAACGGCAATTTAGTCCGGAATTCAGGAATCGGCTCGATGCGATCATTAACTTTAAAACGCTCGATGAGACCATCATTGGTCTAGTGGTGGATAAATTCATCATGGAGTTGGAAGAACAATTGCGAAACAAAGGGGTTTCCATTACGGTTGAACCATCGGCTCGAGATTGGTTGATTGTGCATGGGTATGATCGCGCGATGGGTGCACGCCCCATGGCGAGATTGATTCAAGAAAACATTAAAAAACCGTTGGCGGATGAGTTGTTGTTTGGAAAACTAGCCAATGGTGGGCACGTGACGATTGCCATTCGAGATGGTCAACTTCATTTTGATAATCAAGATCACCGGGAAGGGGTTTGTTAGGGTGGGTTTGAAGAGAACAGCATGAAAAGGGCCTCATGCTGTTCTCTTCAAATAGAATGGCAAAACAAGAAGTGAAACTTCATTTTAAGGAGTAAACATCATGTCTCTACTGAATAAAAAAAATCGAAAATATTTTTTGAAAATGACTATACTGTTTGCTTTGTCAAGCGTGTTTTTTTGTGGCGTAGGTCAAGCGGTTTGCCCCCCAGATTATCCAATCGCAACATCTAATGGTCGAGCATGTTGTAAGGCCCAAAATAACGACTGTAAGTTAAACAAAGGTATGCCATGTACTAGTGATGACAAATGTTTAAGCAATCACTGCGGATCTCCCATAACAACGTGCAAATAGCAAGCTCCTCAATCTTTAGATAGCTGAGTGTATTTAATGGAGCTTTTGAGCGTACATGCTCATTATCACAAGCTTCTCATTTAACACACGGGCCCTCTTAAGCCACCTTGAGCCTATTATATTTGGACAGAACAGCATGAGGCTTTTTTCATGCTGTTCTGTCCAAACTTCAACTGTTCTTTAACCATTAATTTTTTATCAGAATGAGGTGAAAGCGTAAATTTAACCGGTGTTGCATGTTCGAGTTTATATTTTTCTATCCCCTGCTCAAATGCGTTCCCATACAGTAACATTTGAAGTATCTGCAAGTTATGCGAATGCCCGACAATCAGAATGTTTTGGCCATTGAGTAATTCCTCTTTTATTTTTTCCAGAAAAGGGCTCAGCCTATTCATGACACATTGGTAGGACTCTCCTTTATGATTCTCAGGCCAAACACCATACAGGTCTTTCGATTGAAAATATGGATGTCCCGGAGCGATGTCTGGGGGGAAAAAATATTGGTTGTGAATATATTGATTGAACTGGTCAGGATTGAGTTTTTCTTTTATTTGGTTTTTAGACAGGCCGGTAAAGACACCAAAATGACGTTCAGCCAGCGCATGATGTGTTGTCATTTCAATCGGAGGTAAATCGTTTAAAAGCACTTGTGCGGTCATTAAAGCACGATCTAATGGTGACACATATAATTTGTTAATTTTAACGCCACTTTTTGATAATAGCTTTCCTGCTTGTCGCGTTTTCTCTAGGCCATCTTCTGTCGGCTTGGAACGATTAAGATAGCCCGCACAAAAACCGTGCACGTTATGATCGCTTTCTGCATGGCGAACGATAAATAAATCACCTATTTTTTGCCTCGTTGCATTGTAAAAAGTATGTAGGCTTTTTGAAAGGATAGGTTGCATCTGATTTTTTTGAAGAAAAAAGGACTTGGCATGCATTCATTGCTCCCTATTTAATAATGTGTAATGTCCCGCAATCATACCAAACGCCAAATGTATACGGTCGTCACAGGCATTATGATATACTTTTTCCATTCACAAAAAACGATCAGGATATGTCATGCTCAAGCCTTCTCGATTTTTAGATCCCAAAACGGATGTGGTTTTTAAAAAAATCTTTGGTCATAACGTTGACTTGATCAAGAGCTTTCTGAATAGCATCCTACCTTTGCCTGAGCCCATTGAATCATTGGAGTATTTAACCCCAGAACAAAGTCCTCGCATTCCAACCATGAAAAATACCATTGTGGATGTTAAATGCAAAGACAAATCTGGACGGATTTTTATCGTTGAAATGCAAATGCAGTGGAGTGACAGTTTTACCAAGCGTCTTCTATTTGGTGCATCCAGGGCATATGTACAGCAGTTGATGGCGGGTGAAGATTATCAAAGCTTGTGCCCTGTTTATGGCTTAGGCATTATTAATGCCATTTTTGATAAAGGCTCCGACCAATGGTTCCATCACTACAAAACCATCCATGTTAAAAACCATGACAACATTCTGGGTGGATTGGAATGGGTCTTTCTTGAACTGCCTAAATTCAAACCTGCAACATGGCAAGATAAGAAAATGGGTGTTTTGTGGTTGCGCTTTTTGCAGGAAGTCAATGAACAACTCACCGACGTTCCCAAGGAATTCAGTGAACATCCTTCCTTGGTGAAAGCCATGGCACTGGCTCAAGAAGCGGCATATACTCCAGCGGAGCTTGAATCATATGACCGGTATTGGGACGCCGTGCGCGTTGAAAATACCGTTCGAAAAGATGCCTTGGAAAAAGGTCGGGAAGAGGGTCGAAAAGAAGAACAAATAGCCATCATCAAAAATTTACTATTGACGGGCATGTCAGCGGATCAAATCGCTGTTATTATGAAATTATCGATCGAGTGCATTCAAGACGTTGCAAAATCAATACCGTGATCTGATTGGACATTGGACAAAAGAACATGCAAAAAGACGCATGTCCTTCTGTCCATGATC
>JAOAUO010000098.1:3274-10371 GCA_030157565.1 Legionellaceae bacterium | reverse complement strand
GAGTGCCTAAGACTCGAAAGCCTGGGTTGAGTGGCGGGCGATTGTTCTCTTCAGGGTGTTTTCCATCTAGAAGGCGATTTAGTATTTTTTCCAAGGTCGGCATACTATTGATTTCATCAATCAACACAATAGCCCCGTCATCAAATGCTTTGAATAAGATGGCCTCTTGCATGCCTGGCTGCATGCTGGCTGATAAGCGATAAAAATGATTGGTTTTTAATCCGGGCTTAGGCGTGTCACTGATGCGCGCCTCATGAATGCCCTGTCCTGCCATCAGTTCGATAACCATCTCACTTTTTCCAATACCAGGCTCACCTTCAATCACAAAGCGATGCAACCCACCCAAACGAAGCCCTGGATTATCGATCGAGGTTTCACGCTGAAAGGTTCTTAAACTTAAAAAATCAGTGAGTTGCCACAAGGCCGCATCCCGAGACAGGGTTGCCAAAAATCGTTCAAACGCTGGTTTTTTGTGTTCATATTCATTGAGAAGTGCTGTGCGATCAACCGGAGGAAAGGCTTGATTAAATCGCTCAAGATGTGGTTTAGGAACCAAATCATGAGCCATATGGCGCGAATGGAATGCGGCAATCTGGGTGATGTCCGCGTTTGGAAATCGTGCGTGGTAATCGATGACGGCCAAAGCCATCATTTGAATTTGACGGGGTGAAATCAAGACCTCATCTCGCGAAACACCCACTAAAAAATCATACGCACGCAGTAATTCTTTCGAGACAAGCTCGATTTCATTCGGATGAAGGCGTTCATTCAAAATCGGTTTTAACGTTTTTTCATAAATAAATGCATTCGATAAAGGCTGGAAGACAATGCTATTGCCATGTCGCGCAAATAAAGGAGCCAGTTGTCGTTCGTCACCATAACTGAGTGGATTGCCAGCAAAAACCACTTTATGCTGTTCAGTCAAGGGATAATAGGTTCCATCGATGAGTAAGCCGGGTGGTTTATTAAATAATCCTTCCAGCTCACTCCATTGCCGTGACGACAAGTTGGCTTCATCTAAAAACAACGTGGGCCTCATTCCTGGGCGGGCCATGATCCACGCCAAAATGGATCCTTCGCCATGAAATACCGTTCTGTCGGGTAATTCATTTTCAACAAATCGGCTTTTACCTACACCCGTTAAGCCCGCAAGAAAAACATACGGTTGGTGCGTGATGGCTTGATTAAAAGCCATCAATCTGGCATCAAGAAAATTCTGGGCATCCTGCTCACTGGTGGCCGGATTGAATGGGTTCAATGACATGGAGGGTCGCAATGCGCTTAATCCATCCCATGCATGCAGGCTTGTTTGTTCCGGATGCACGCGTAGATAATGCAGTCGAGTGCTTAATGTTGTGAACGATTGACTGGCCATACAAGCAGGTATTTCCTGCTCTAACCGCTCCATATTCTCTTCACTAAAGCCTTGTGCCAGTAATGCATTGCGTTTTTCGTCAACCGTTACGCTGTGGGAAACGGCGTCCATGAACCCAAACGGTTTTTGGCTCACCAGAATCAATTGTCCGGGTGCATCCGGTGTGTTGGCACGTTGCCTGATAAAAGGTGCCAGGCCATCCAATAATTCATCCGAAAAAGCCCCTGTTAAAATAACTCGCTGCTCATTTTTTAGTGCGGTTAATACACCTTGTTCCGTTTCAGTAAAAACCAGCTCTAGATTCTGAAGTTTGCCGCTGATTCGTTTAATGAGATCGGATTCCGTGCATTCTGATATATTGAAAACAAGGCTGTCCGATTGCGACTGAATGATGCCTGCAATCGTCAGATCCGGATCGTCTGAAACGATGCACATTGTTTTAGGGTTCAGTGTTTTATTCCATGAAGATGGAGGAGCGGCCTTCGTGGACAATGGATGACCCAGTTCCTCAGGCAGTGTCACGCCAGGCGAACACGATATCGCAAATCTCAATGTTTTATATTGTTGGGCTTCATTTAGAAAAATGCCCCATTCATCCGTACTTAGCGAACGCGTAACAAAGATGGGCATCACGGCGTCCGGATGATTTGTGGCCTGCTCGGCCAGCAAACCGGGAGCGCGTGTGAACAATCCTTCTTGATCAAACTGATATTGACCCAAAAAATCACATAGATTGGATGGATTCAATACCCGTGCATTCGGTGGGGATTGTTCAGACCAGATAATCCGATCAAAAAAACCTGACCAATCATAGCCCTCACGGCGATAACATTGCACGTCTTTAGGAAAAGGGTAGGAGACGCCCGCGTATTGAATGGATTCATGCAGCCGCGCTTGTTGCCAAAATAAATCGAATGCACTATCCATCGGCGGATTTAGAATTTCAATCGGACGTCCGGATGTGAGTGCTGCCGGCAATTGACCCTCCTCAAAATAAAGCGCTCCATGATTGAGCGTCCAGCCACCCATGAGTTGAGTGAGCCAATTGGAGGCATGGCAAAGATTGATTTGGATGGGTTCACTCAAGGGTTGATTCAGCTCCGTTCGAGCGGTCAGAACAGGCACCATCGGCGGAATGGTCGTTAGAGGGCATTGCTCGACTTGATCAAAGCGCGAATAAAAATCTGAACCGTTGTATGCTCCCGGTTTATCCGGGTCAATCAGACCAATGACGATGGCATTTTGGGGCAAAGGGGTTCCATCCGCACTGCGTGCTTCATCGAGTAATGCGTTAAAACGCACAATATCATCTGCAGAAAATCGTGCATAATTAACAATTAATATCGGTGAATGGACGGTGTTATCTCGCTGTGCTGTTAAAAAATCATGCAGTGGCCCCCCGCCACCCGCTGCCGAGCATAACGTCCGTTGATTGGTCTTATCACGTATCATATAGGGCGCGGAGCAAACCAAATCATCCGGTGAATGAATATAAAAAACCGGGTGACGGGTGTGGATGGCCTGTGTTTGTATGGCCACATTCAGCGCCGTCAGATCGTCAACAGGCACATGAATCAATTGTTTCTTATGTTGGCCATTCAATAAGCCCTCCAGATAGCGCGAGAGGTGATCCGCTCGAGGATCACGACCCATGCTCCAGGTTTCAAAATACTGCTCAAATCGACGCTGTTGTTCTGAAACATGGTGTATTTCACTCCGTGTAATCTCAAGTTTTGTTATGGCTTTATCTTGGTTTGGTGTAAATTCTTTGATCTCCAATTTTGCGCGATACCCACCCAGATCGCATTCAATCCACTGCCCGTTTTGTTTGATCTCGACAAACGAGTGACAATCATTTTCGACTATTCTCACGGGAATCTGGGGAAATATTTTTGCCATTAAATTCTTAAAGGCTACCGTACGATGCCTGCAAGCCCCCACTTTTTGAGCAACCATTTCGTCCAGGTACTTTTGAGCGCTTGGATTGGGGTCCTCTAATTTTAATGTCCCCTCACCAAAGTCCCGAAACGCAACAACCCATGATTGAATACCAGGAGATAAGACCGGAAGGGATTGCTGTGTTGATGGTTTGACCAAAAAATCCAGGGTAATGGTTCGAGGTGCCGAACCTGGTTTACTTCGAATATAATACAAGTTGTCTCGATTGGAATATTTGATCTCATGGTCTGAACCGCCCGATAGATGAGAGATATGATCCGTTGCCGAAAGCGAGGCGATACGCTGCCATGTTGAATCCAGATGGAACGTTTGCCTTCCGAAATAGCCCCCGTGTCGGCTATCTTTTCCCAGTTTAAATACATCACGCACCTCAATCAGCGGATGGCAAGGCACTAGATCAAGATCGCCTGTATTTTTAAGAATAAACGGCTCATTGGCACCGGGTTGATCGGACAGTAGCAGCTGATTATAAGTACTGAGTCGATAGCGCGAAGGCTCGGGGTGTTGATGACCACTAGCGGCATAAAAAATACGGGACAAATGAAACACTTTATCCGGATTGGGGGTCGTATCATGATCAACTGATTTTGATTTTTCTGGATCTCGCCTGGAAGATATAGCCCCTCCCCCATCTCTTTTGCTTCCTACAAATGAAGAATTAGCGCGACGGAATGCCATTTCACACGCATCGGATAATGTGACCTGTTCAATGTTGCTGAATAAACGCTGTAACTCGACGTCTGACTGCCATGACGCATCCGCTCTGACATCCATGGTTAAGCTGCGCAATTGAGGCAGTTCAATCAGCATTTTTTTTAAATGATTCGCTGAAAGATGACGGCCGTTTAACGTTAAGGATTCAATCGTTCCAGGTAATAAAGAGAGGCTGTTGATAAAAGCAAAGTCATTATCATAACCATCACGGATATCCAATGCCTTCAGTCCAGATGCGGAGCGAAATAGATGATGAAGGCCGCTTGAATAATCGAGCCTATTTTTAGACTCAACCCGGATGGTTATCGATTCTAACTGAGGAAGGTCATGTGTTTGGGTCATTGACTGAAGACCATTTGTTCCGCATGACAGGTGTATTTTTTCGATGTGACTCAATATGGAGAACAACGCTTCGTCCCATTGAATGGTGCTCCTATAGTCCAGATTTAAATCCAATGTCGTTAAATCGGCCCTGCCTTTCAAGAGAGGACTCAGTGTGTCCGCAGTTAAACAAAAATGGTTGTTCACGATAGACAAACTCAATGATTGAAGCTTAGGCAGCTGGATTGCTTCCATGAATGAAAATTTTCTGATATCACCGATTAGCGTTAGATTCGTTAATTCAGACGCTGCCTGAACGATGCATTGCGTCGTGGCGTACTGCTCTTTCGTCTCGTCCAGATTAGAATCCAGGTACAGCGACTTTATCTGGGACAAATGGACGCAGGAACGCATGACTCCCTTGATTTTCAAATCGCGCAGATCCAGTCGAGCGCAATGGAGCGCCAATTGCATCAACGATTCAAGACTGCTCGCAGTACAATCACCCTTGACGCCTAAGAACTTCAGCTTGTCTAGCGGGTGATTAGACCGAACAGGACGGTCTAGACAGGCTTGAAACAAAGTCAACGAGATCAATTCTGGCATTTCACTCTGCAACATGGACTCTAACATTTTTGAGTCGCATCTTGATAAGTATAAGCGCCTTAATTGAGAAAGGCTTTGATCCCTGATACTGTCCGTATTTGAAACAAGTATCTCATTACGAAGCTTATGCTTATCCATATCTATAAATAACGATTTAAGTCGAGAGGATTTGATTATCTTGCGTTCTATCTCCGCAGGACACTGCCGTCCTAGATCTAAACAGTCCAGATGGGTTAAGCTCTCCAGATGGTTACCGAACGCTTGAACACCTACGGGATATGCATCTATGGTCAAATCTTTTAGCGCAGGCGTCAACAGTTGAATCAAATCGGATGCAGAATGATTTAATTCGAAGACGCGTGGACCCAGCCAGAGAGAGGACAGGTTATACGATAGTCGATAGGTGTCGTCATGATCTTGAACCGATACGGGTCGCAGCTCACCCCGATATATTTTGCTTGTACCATCAAAATAAAATGCCTGATAGTTTTCAATTAGCTCGATATCGGGCCAATTGAGTTTAAGCTTTCTTATTGTTTCCTGCTTGCTCTGCGTCCAAGTCTGACAAAGCAAAGCTTTTTGAAATGAGGAGGCGGCGGTCGCTTCCACCGCTTTAATTTTTTCAATCGAATGACTCGTTTTCAACAAAGAGGACGAATCGATTATTTGGGTCTCATCGGCGGTTCGGCCTAACAGATCGTCCAGTTCGGCTCTTTGAATAATGGCCAGTTTGTTATGGGATAATTTGTGTTGCTCCATCGCTTTTGTAATCAGAACATCTTTAAATTCCGGTTTTATTTTTTTTCGAAAATTGTTATCATCCAGCAACGTGATATCATCTAAGCATGTCAGACAAGGATCGAGCCAAACATAGAGCTTAAATCCTGCGCCCAACAGCTCGGACAGCAACACCCTCACTTGAGATTGCTTCAAATCATCCCAATTTTCAGCCCACCAATCGGCTAGAATCAAATCTTTTTTCTTAAATTCTCCCGCAGGTGCTAATTTTGGCCAACAGTCGGTTTTACCTTTAACCATGCGGTTGGTATCCATGGCTCCTTGGGGCTTGGTAGTGAACGCTTCTGCAGAACGGGTCTCAAAATATCTCAGTGCGTCTATTTGACTTTTTGTTAGCATAAGAACCCAAATCCAAAAAAGATCAGATATTATACTTATAGAGCAAAATCCAATCCAAGTAAAGCATCTGGGTTGTGCCTATCCAAACGCATTGATGCCCGTAATATGTTTCCCTAATACTAAGGTATGGACATTGTCTGTGCCTTCATAAGTAAACACAGACTCCAGATTTAACATGTGGCGAATCACATGGTATTCGAGACTGATGCCATTCGCACCTAATAAATTTCGACATTTACGTGCGATGTTTAATGCCTCTCTACATGCGTTGCCTTTTGCCAACGAGATCATCGTGGGAGTATCGCGTTGTTGATCTTTTAATCGGCTGATTTGCAGGTTCATCCATTGGGCTTTTACTATTTCAGTGTACATGTCTGCTAAATCTTTTTGAATCAACTGAAATGAGGCCAATGGGTTGTCAAATTGCTTGCGCTCAAGTAAATAAGCACGCGTGATATCAAAACAAGCCATTGCGGCCCCCATGACACCCCATGCTATGCCCATGCGAGCCTGGCTCAGGCAATTGAGTGCAGCCCCTAATCCACGGGTACTTCCAGGTAAGATATTGCCATCCGGGACAAATACGTCTTCGAAAATCAGTTCGCCCGTAACGGACACGCGCAAAGACATTTTGAGTTTGATTTCGCGACGAGTAAACCCTTTAAATGGCGCTTCAACAATAAATCCACGAATCCCCTCGTCGGTCTTCGCCCAAACAATCGCAATGTCCGCAATCGTCGCGTTCGTTATCCACATTTTTGAACCATTCAAACACCACCCACCGTCTATTTTCTTGGCGATGGTGTGCATGCCTCCGGGATCAGAGCCTGAATCAGATTCTGTGAGTCCAAAACAGCCAATCACCTCTCCGCGTGACATCTTCGGTAAAAAGCGTCTTTTCTGTTCCTCCGATCCATATTGATAAATAGGGTACATGCACAATGAATTTTGCACCGAGACAAAGCTACGTAAGCCACTGTCACCC
>JAOAUO010000098.1:0-3264 GCA_030157565.1 Legionellaceae bacterium | reverse complement strand
CATCCGATCCACCATATTCTGCAGGCAGGGTTAGCCCTAGCAGACCTAGATCAGCTGTTTTTTTAATCCATTCAGGTGGGAAATGTCCTTGATCAAATGCGTTAGCCATGAAAGGAACAACATCGCTCGCAACAAAACGTGCTACGGTATCGCGAATCATGCTTTCATCATTTGATAGTTGTTCATCGAGACATAACAAATCATCCATGTTTTTTCTCCTTTGATATCTCCATTCTGGGCGATACGTTCATCTTAATTGGACGTTGGACCTTCACTATTTTTCAATCCAGGACAGGCACCGCTTCAGGTCGAGTATCGCGCACTTGATTGTTCTTATCAACAAATACCGCTATCGGAACAAATGTTCGGCATTGTTCTTCAGCCAACTGAATAAACGATGCAATGATAATAATATCTCCAGGGGTCACTAAATGTGCCGCCGCACCATTCACACAAACCGCTGTTGAGCCAGGATGGCCTTCAATGGCATAGGTTTCAAAACGGGTTCCGGCTGTTACATTCCAAACATGAACCGCCTCAAAAGGCAGGATATTTGAAGCGTCTAATAATTCAGGGGAAATGGTGATACTGCCTTCGTATTCTAAATCCGCATGCGTGACACGAGCACGATGGATTTTAGATTTTAGCATTCGTCTATACATCATGCTTTATAATCCATTTTTCAAACGAAAAGAGGTCTTGCCAACGTAAGTCAGCAGGACCTCTTTAGAATAAATTAAGCGTTCGAGCGTTGTTTAAACAACTTCAACTTCTTCAGCTTGAGGACCTTTTTGTCCTTGACCTGCTTTAAACATAACAGCGGCACCTTCTTGTAGTGTTTTGAAACCACCACCTTGAATGGCACTAAAGTGAACAAAGTAGTCTTTGCCATTACACTCGATAAAACCAAAGCCTTTGCCCTCATTAAACCATTTTACGGTACCACGTACTTTCTCTGCCATTTTTACTGCTCCTAAGCCTATTAAAATGTTACCTCTTCATTCTTATATGTTTATGAGCATTTGTCAAGCGAAACCGTATTAATCTTTTTCAACATAACTACAACCCTCATGCGGACAAATAATTTGCCGGCCTGATCGCTTGGTTTCTTTCACCGTTAATAGTGGCCATGCACACTGAGGACAAGCCTTGTCGATGGGCTCATTCCATAATGCGTAATCGCATTTAGGGTAACTGGCACAAGAATAAAATATTTTTCCTTTGCGTGATTTTCGTTGCAGAATATTTGCTTCGTGGCATTTTGGACACACAACGCCGGTATCTGCGGGTTTTTCTAATGGTTCCATGAATTTACAAGATGGATAAGAGCTGCAGCCAATAAAACGGCCATAACGGCCTACTTTAATATGCAAAGCCCCCGAACATTCGGGACAAACGCGTCCTTCCACCACTTCAGGCTCTGATTTTTCACCGACTTGCATGCCTAAATCTTGCGTATAATCACACTCGGGGTATGCTGTGCAACCGATAAAACGCCCGCGTTTGCCCAAACGAATCGACAAGGGTTTACTGCATTTTGGACACGCATCTTCTAACACTTGCGTGGTCACGTCTTTGCGCTGCACCTGTTCATCAATGGCATGAACTTGCGTGATAAAGGGCTGCCAAAATTCGTCCAGCACAGGCACCCATTCTCGTTCGCCACGGGCCACTTCATCCAATGTGCCCTCAAGTTGCGCTGTAAATTTATAATCGACATACCGCGTGAAATAATCGGTTAAAAATCGACTGACGATACGGCCCACGTCAGTCGGGAAAAATCGTTTTTTGTCTACGATGACATATTCACGCTGTTGCAACGTATGAATGATAGCCGCATAGGTCGACGGGCGACCGATATCATACTCTTCCAACGCTTTCACCAATGACGCTTCTGAGTAACGCGGTGGCGGCTCGGTGAAATGTTGCGTTGCCAGCAAATCAAGCAATGAGACTTTGTCACCGATCTCAAGAGCGGGTAATAAAACCGCCGTTTGATCCTCTTCTTTTGAATCATCACGCCCTTCTTCATACACCGTCAAAAAGCCCGGGAAGGTAATGGTTGAACCATTGGCACGAAACATATTGCCTTCGCCACAACTGAGATCAACAGCCACGGTATCGAGCAAAGCCTCCGCCATTTGAGAAGCCAAGGTCCGTTTCCAAATCAGGGCGTACAGTTTGGCCTGATCAGGCGTCAGCGCGTCGTGTACCATCTCGGGATTGCGTTTAATCGATGTTGGACGAATCGCTTCATGCGCTTCTTGCGCATTTTTTGATTTTGTTTTGAAAATACGTGCGGTTTTAGGGCAATTTTTATCACCATATCGCTCAGTGATATAGGCTCGAATGTCTTCAAGGGCTTCTGCCGCCAAATTTACCGAGTCCGTTCGCATATAAGTGATAAGCCCCATTGTGCCGGAGCCAATATCAATCCCTTCATACAGTTGCTGTGCCACCATCATGGTTTTACGGGCTGTAAAGCCTAATTTTCGCGCCGCTTCTTGTTGAAGAGTCGAGGTAATAAAGGGAGCAGACGGATTACGTTTCCGCTGTTTTTTATCAATTTGTTCAACACGCAAATAGCCTTGCGCCTGCTTTAATAATGCGGCCTGAACACTGAGTGCATGCTGTTCATGATGAATCGTAAATTGTTCTATTTTAGTGTGTTCATAATGCGTCAAACGTGCCTCAAATGAAGAAGCCACATGCTGGCACTGAGCCAGTAGGCGCCAATATTCTTTGGGAACAAAGGCATCAATTTCATCTTCTCGCTCGACAATCAAGCGCAAAGCCGGGCTTTGCACTCGACCAGCCGATAAGCCGCGGCGGACTTTTTTCCAAAGCAAGGGCGATAAATTAAACCCGACCAAGTAATCCAATGCACGGCGTGCTTGTTGCGCATTAACTAAATCCATGGAGATAGGACGTGGCTTATTAATGGCGCTTTGAACGGCGGTTTTGGTGATTTCATTAAAAACAATGCGATGAACCGGTTTGTCTTTTATTAAATTTCGCTCGTTCATTAATTCATAGACATGCCAAGAGATGGCCTCACCTTCACGATCCGGATCCGTTGCCAAGTAAAGTACATCTGCTTTTTTAAGCGCTTTAGCAATCAGTTCAATGTGACGAGCGTTCCGCTCAATCGGGGCATATGTCATTGCAAAGTGTTGCTCGGGATTGACCGATCCCTTTCGTGGTGGTAAATCACGCACATGGCCATACGAGGCCAACACCTCATAATCATTCCCAAGGTATTTC
>JAOAUO010000097.1 GCA_030157565.1 Legionellaceae bacterium | reverse complement strand
TCAACGCAGTAGCGATTATGTTGAAATCAAAGACGTGTTTCGACCAGGGCATGCCGATTTTACTTACCATCATAAATATGGTCATCGCGATTACCGGGGCGGAGGCCGCTCGTCTGCACGCGAAACAGCCGCTCGTGTTGCAGCAGGGGCCATCGCACGATTGTATTTGAAACGCCATTTAAACATTGATATCACCGGGTATTTGCAGCAAATGGGGCCTATTGTGCTGGCGTTTGAAACGGCATCCGAAATCAACAACAACCCTTTTTTTTGCCCGAATGCACATCAAGTGCCAGCGCTGGCTGATTTGATTGATGCATTGCGTCGGCAGGGTGATTCCGTTGGTGCACGCGTGGGCGTGATGGCCACCGGTGTGCCGATTGGATTGGGATCGCCTGTGTTTGATAAGTTAGATGCTCTGTTGGCATCGGCTATGATGTCCATCCCTGCCGTGAAAGGCGTTGAAATCGGTGCGGGTTTTGCGGCCGTCTCTCAATTGGGCAGCGAGCATCGGGACGAAATGTCAGTATCTGGTTTTTTAAGCAACCATGCCGGTGGCGTATTGGGTGGTCTATCGACCGGTCAAACGCTTCAGGTCAGCATGGCATTGAAACCCACATCGAGCATTGTGAAACCTGGGAAAAGTATCAATACGCATGGGCAAGACGTCGTGGTGGTGACCAAAGGTCGCCATGACGTTTGCGTAGGCATTCGTGCGGTACCCATTGCCGAGGCCATGATGGCATTGGTCTTGATGGACCTTTATTTACGAGACAAAGCACAAAATAACCGAGGTTTGAAATGACGAAAAAAATAAATGTAGCGATTGTTGGCGTAACCGGAGCGGTGGGGGAAGCACTGCTGATGGTGTTGGCTGAACGTAAATTCCCAATAGCCACCTTGTATCCATTGGCCAGTGCGAGTTCGGTCGGAAAAACCGTGCGGTGCGGCAAACAAGAATGGAACGTACAAGATATTGCTTCGTTTGATTTCAGCGGGGTTGATATTGCGTTCTTTTCCGCAGGAGCCTTGGTTTCTGAACAATATGTGCCCGTAGCCGTTTCGGCGGGCTGCGTGGTCATCGATAACACCTCCCAGTTTCGTTACGATGATGACGTCCCGTTAGTGGTTCCTGAGGTGAATCCTGAACGAATTGGCGATTACACCCAGCGCGGCATCATTGCCAATCCCAATTGTTCCACCATTCAAATGGTGGTGGCGCTGAAGCCTTTGCATGAGGCAGTGGGCATTGCGCGCATCAACGTGGCTACGTATCAAGCGGTTTCAGGCACTGGAAAAGAAGCGGTGAGTGAATTGATCACGCAAATGGGTGAGTTGTTGAATGGGCGACCTGCAAAATCCGTGGTTTATCCACAACAAATTGCATTTAATGTGTTGCCACACATCGATGAATTTCAAGACAATGGATACACGCGCGAAGAAATGAAAATGGTGTGGGAGACGCGAAAAATATTGGAAGATGACACCCTGTTAGTCAATCCAACCGCCGTTCGTGTACCGGTCCTGTACGGGCATTCAGAGGCCATTCATCTTGAATTAAAAGCACCCATGACAGCAGATGCGGCACGTAAATTATTGTCTAAAGCGCCAGGAGTGAAGGTGGTGGATGATCCGGCTAAATTAAAATACCCAACACCCATTCAGAACGCAACCGGCCATGATGACGTGTTTGTAGGGCGTATTCGGCAAGATATTTCGCATCCTTGTGGCCTAAACTTATGGGTTGTGGCAGACAATGTGCGAAAGGGTGCGGCCACCAATGCGGTTCAAATTGCTGAAATTCTGCACCGTGACTATTGGTTGGATTGATGTTCGGATGAAATGACAAGCGTTTTTTTGTATGTCATTTTGTCCAAACGCTCCATTTTAACTTATACTCAGTGTATGGATAACAGAATGAGACTGCCGTGAATGCGCCTGCCGCTTTGATATGGCTCAAGCCACTCCCTACCTGGAACAATATGGTTCTGGGCGGTCGCTCTTTGATTCAAACGTATACGGTATGCAATGCCAGCCATGATCCTGTGACGGTGCTATCCATTGCGTTTAGACTAGGCCATGAGCAACGCGTGCGGCTCGCGGGTGGCACGTGTAGTTCTGGCACGATTCTTCCACCGAAGACCTGTTGTACGGTTCATGTTGAAGTCAATCCAAAAACATTGGGTTGGGTTGAGCAACATCTTCAGATTCAACACTCGGGCTCCAGTTCACCCTTGCAAAGCCGTATTGCGTTCTCTGTGAAAGAGCATATAAGGCCTTCTTCTAGTGGAAAAAATCAATCCGGGTCTATTTTGGCCGAAGAAACGCGACGCATGGGGCGACAGCAGCGGTTGGCAGAACAAGAAGGCCATCGCAAGCTGGCAAAATTGCATGCGCGTGAACACAATTTAGATCCGCAATCCGCGCCTCAAGCGGCATTGGAAGGCGAGTTACAGAATAGTATTTTGCAAAACCCGTGGCTGAACAGCCAACGATTCGACGGCATTGATCCCAATTTAAATCCTGAACCTCCATTGAATACTGAGGCACGGCGTGAATTTGATAATGAAAAACGCGAGCAGGAAATGGAGAAACAGTTGCGGTTAGGCAATATGCCTAAATTCTCAACGGCGCCCAAACCACAAGGTCAATTTTAAATGAGCATTGCCAATGACATCATCAGTTGCCGTGTACCCGATTTCGAGCTGTATGTGCGCGAAGGAGAGTCCTTGGATGATATCGATGAATATGGATTTACACCCCTCATCGAATCCGCCATTACGCAGCAAGCAAACATTGCCGAGATGTTGATTGAGCGGGGCGTGAATGTGAATAAACCGGATGTAACCGGTCGTACGGCTTTGCATTGGACGGTGGATAATGGGGATCTGGATTTTTCACGATTATTGCTAAAACATGGCGCTGATCCCAATGCATATACACGTTCTGGCTTGTCTGTCTTGGTGTATCCGGTTTTGCGCGCTCAAAGCGCTCTGAAGCATTTGTTGTATCAATACGGGGCTAAATTGGATTTTGCGCTGGATTTTATTTATGCGAAATTATTGGGGCATCGTTTTGAATTGCAAGGCGATGTGGATATCGTCACTGCGAAAGGGGAGTTTATCGAGCTGGATTATGAAGGATTTATTCTTGAATTCACGGTTGCTATGATCAAAGACTCTTTGCAGCGATTTACCAGTAGCTATTCTACGCGGCATTTACGGGACTATTTTTCAAGATTGCACGGTGTGATGGATGGGTTGGTTGTTGCAGAGGAGTTGTTGAGCTTTCAGCACCAGGTTTCGCTCAGTCAAGCCCATCTCGTTCGTTTAAGCGAACGATTGCAAGCGCCGTTATTGATTTTACCTGCGGCAAGCCGTGGGCATGCCTTGTGTTTTGTGCGTTATCAGAACTGGTGGGCTAAAATCGACCGGGGTGAAAATAGCCTGAAAGAGGGGAGTGTCAATATCTATCGCATCACACAACCGCATGCGCTGAACGTTTCTTTTTTGCAGGATTTTTTATATAAAAAGCAAAGTCGAGCGTATTTTCATCAAGCCATCAATCAGCAGTTAGGGTTGGTTCCTGTTCTGTCCTTGCCCATCCCTTCGCAAATCACAGGCAATTGTTCCTGGGCGAATGTTCAGTCTGTAGTGCCCGTGGCCTATGCGTTGCAGCAGCTGACGGATGTGGAACAATTTTCATCGAATGAGGCCATGACTGTTTATGAGGCTTGGGTCGAGTGGGATAAAGACCGTGCATTGGATGAGTGTATTCAGCGGTTTTATGTCGCCAATCGCGAACGAAAGGCCAGCTTTGCCTCCATGCTGGCGGCCGTGTTATTCCAAGCGTGTGATGATAGCAACAGTGATCATGTGACACGTGCTGAAAAAATCTTAACCATTTTAACCTTGCCTGATTATTATTATATTTTGCAAAGTTATTTAGATACGTATTGCATCAAACGATTAACGCGCAAAGGCAATAATTTATTGAAGTTGTTAGATGATTGTGGAGTGAACCCAAATATTGGCGTGAATCCCATTGCAACGGGGTTGGAAAAAGATTAGTCATTCATCACAATTTGCCCTGCGGGCAAACTGTGATGATGCGTGTTGTGAAGGGTCCGACACATCAAGGCGCCTCGTTTCCGTTAACCTCACTCTCAACGACCAATTTCTTATTCCCAGACTCCGGTTTAATCGGAACAACACGCGCCCTTTGTGGATTTGGGTTTTGCCTTTTTCGAGGTGTTGCTGAGGCCGGCCGTTGTTGGATCGCGCTAACAGCACTGACAGGGGGCCGCTTGCGATTAGGAGATGAAGGTCGTTTGTCCGAGGTGGGCGCTCTCACCCTGTTCGGCGTTTTAGACTCTTGAACCGCGTAATGTGTGGTTTGGCGGCTACTGGAGGGGGTTTTATGACCCATCAAGCGAGCCCAAATGCGAGCCCAGAAACCCGATTCTTTTTTCTTGGATGGTGCGTGTGAGGCATATGATTTGACGGCGGGAGAGTCCTGCAGAGCCGCTTGTTGATGGGCGCGAGGAAGGTCTAAATCGGGTTGTTGTACGAGAGAGTAGCTGGGCTTTTTACTTTTCCCGACGTTGTCTTCTTTTAATCGACTAATGGTATATTGCGGTAATTGCAAATAAGGGTTAGAAATAACCAATACATGAACGCCATGCCGTTTTTCGATGTTGACGATGAAGTCGCGCTTCTCATTCATGATAAAGGTGGCCATATCCACCGGAAGCTGAACATGGACTTCGGCTGTTTTATCTTTCAACGCTTCTTCTTCAATGAGTCGAATAATGGACAGGCCATTTGACTGGATGTTGCGTACAGTTCCCCGTCCTTCACACCGAGGACATACATCTTGTGCGGTTTCACCCAATGATAACCGCAAACGTTGACGTGACATTTCTAACAAGCCAAAGCGTGAAATGCGTCCGACTTGAATACGTGCTCGATCAGATTTTAACGCTTCTTTCAATCGATTTTCGACATCACGTTGGTTTTTACTAGAGCTCATGTCAATGAAATCAATGACCACCAGTCCGCCGAGATCACGAAGCCGTAATTGCCGGGCAATTTCATCTGCTGCTTCAAGGTTTGTGTTTAATGCTGTGGCCTCAATGTCTGCACCACCGGTGGCTTTGGCCGAGTTGATATCAATGGAAACCAGGGCTTCCGTGCGGTCAATCACCAATGCACCGCCCGATGGCAGCAGCACTTCCCGTTGGTATGCGGTTTCGATTTGGCTTTCAATTTGATAAAAATTAAATAATGGGATGGTGTTGTTATATAATTTTAAGTTGGGCAAAAAATCAGGTTTGACTTGTTCAATGTATTGCCGAGCTTTGATATAAGAAATTTGATCATCAATGATGATTTCACCAATGGATTTACGTAAATTATCCCGGATGGAGCGGATGATCACGTCTCCTTCTTGATGAATGAGACAGGGTGCGAGTTGTGATGTGTAGGCGTTTTTAATGGCATGCCATTGATTGCATAACATGTCCAAGTCGCCTTGCAACTCATCCGGGCTCTTGCCAACGCCAGCTGTTCGGATGATAAGCCCCATGTCTTCGTTCAGCTCTAAGGCATTCAATGTTTCTTTTAATTCATCCCGATCATCCCCTTCAATGCGACGAGAAATCCCGCCTGATCGGGGGCTGTTGGGCATTAAAACGAGGTAGCAACCGGCTAGTGTGATAAACGTAGTGAGGGCGGCTCCTTTGTTTCCGCGTTCTTCTTTGTCCACTTGAATTAACAGCTCTTGTCCTTCGCGAATCAAGGCTGAAATGGATGTTTTTCCATCACTGACGCTTTGTTTGTTGAAATATTCAGAAGAGATTTCTTTGAGCGGCAAAAAACCTTGGCGCTTGGATCCGTATTCCACAAAAACGGCATCTAAACTGGGCTCGCGCCGAGTGACCACGGCTTTATATATATTGCCTTTTTTCTTGACTTCAGACGGGCATTCTATGTCCAAGTCATACAAATGATTGTCTTTTACTAAGGCAACACGCACTTCTTCAGATTGCGTTGCATTGATGAGCATTTTTTCCATGGTTAACCCCTTTTATAAAGGCGCTGTTAACTTAAGAAATAATAGTTAAACCAGACCGTGTGCGCAAGCTACCTTTCTATTGTGAGGTGCATGCCTATTAAAAGGGCATGTCTGGCGTGCGTGGGTATCTGAATGAGTTGACATCATATTGGACTCTGTTTTGGGTTATTTAACTATCAATGACTTAAGTGGAGCGCATTTCGTTATTGTGTATACCTCATCATGGTATCGTTATTCGTAATATGCGGTATAATTCGTGTTCGGATTCTTTTGATCCGCTTATCGATGATGATAACAAAGAAATTACGCGTAGGAAATAGGTTAACCCATGAATGATGTGCAATATAGAGAAGTGAACACTGAAGAAGAAGGGCAGCGCTTGGATAACTACTTGCTGCGTATCCTGAAAGGGGTGCCGAAGAGCCACGTGTATCGTATTATTCGCTCAGGCGAGGTGCGCATCAATAAAAAACGTGTCAAACCGTGTTCGCGATTGTGCGTAGGTGATATGGTCCGTGTTCCTCCGGTGCGAACAGCAGAGGATAAAACCATTCATGTAGGGCCACAGTTGACACAACGCTTGCACGCGTGTGTGATTTATGAAGATGATCATTTGCTGGTCGTCAATAAACCTGCCGGCATTGCGGTGCATGGGGGCAGTGGTTTGAGTTTAGGCATGATTGAAGCGTTGCGAAAAACACGCACAGACTTGCCCTATTTGGAGTTGGTTCACCGGCTGGACAAAGACACGTCCGGCTGTTTGTTGTTTGCAAAAAAACGCAGTATGTTGCGATCGATTCAAGCGTTGCTAGAGGCGCGTACGGTCAACAAAACCTATTGGGCCTTGTTGGCGCATCCTTGGCAGGGAAAAAAATCGTTGACAGTGGATGCCCCGCTCCAAAAAAACACATTGAAATCAGGCGAGCGGATGGTGGTGGTTCATCCTGAAGGCAAGGCATCACAGACGGGCTTTAAGTTGTTGGAAAATTATGAGCAAGCCTGTTGGGTGGAAGCCAAACCTAAAACCGGTCGAACCCATCAAATTCGTGTTCACAGCGCATGCTTTAATCATCCGATTGTGGGCGATCAAAAGTATGGCCAAGGCATTTTGATTGATGCGATACAACCGATACAACGTCTATATTTGCATGCCCGTGCAATTCAATTTAATCTAAACGGTCAAGATTATATGTTTCAAGCGGATTTAGATGATGTATTTTCAAATACATTGAAGACATTAAGGAGCAACGTTCACCATGAAAAAGCGTTACCATTTGGTGGTGTTTGACTGGGAAGGGACATTAGGTGACACACTGGGACACGTATTAAATACACTCGTAACGCAAGCCGCACGCCTCTCGTTGGGCGAGGTGGACGAGTCGTTAGCTCGACAATATGTGGTATTGGGATTGGCGAAAGCCATTCATAAACTGTTTCCTACCTTGTCCTTACACCAGCATGAGCAATTGTTGCTAGCGGTACAAGAGTCGTTGTCTATCACCTCACCGGATGCTTGCCTTTTCCCGGGCGCTAGGGCGTGTGTAGAAGAACTGCATCAGGCCGGGGTGGCGTTGGCCATTGCCACGAATAAAGGGCCGCATTCTCTGCAGCGCGCTTTACAAGATTCAGGATTGGATGACCTGTTCAAAGTGACACGCGCGGCAGGACAAGTGCCACCGAAACCTTGTCCACAAATGATTGAGGAAATCATGACGGTATTTGGGGTCTTTCCTTCCGAAACGTTGATGATTGGTGATTCGGTGGCTGATATTGAGATGGCCTCCAGGGCGGGGGTTGATGCCATTGGCATCGATTTTTATCATCAACAACGTGCGGCCTTGCTGGAGGCCGGTGCTTTGGTCGTGTTTGATGATTACAAGACATTGGCGCATTATTTACAACAATCGAATGGAGAGGTGATTTGTTGAACACGTTAACCAGTTTACCCAATTTATTAACCCTGATGCGCTTGGTGCTGATTCCCGTGTTTATTGTGGTTTTTTATTTGCCGATTCCTGGCGCGCACACCATCACGGCCGTTATTTTTGCATTGGCTTGTTTTACGGATTGGTTGGATGGATACCTCGCACGTAAACTCAAACAAATCTCACCGTTTGGAGCGTTTCTTGATCCGGTGGCGGATAAGTTGTTGGTGTCCTCCACGTTATTGTTGTTAGTGGGTTCTCATGAAATACATTATTTAGTCTTGCCAGCCATTGTGATTGTGGGACGCGAAATCGTTATCTCAGCATTGCGTGAGTGGATGGCTGAAGTGGGTCGTCGTGCCAGCGTTGCAGTAGGGTATGTTGGAAAAGTCAAAACGGCCATGCAAATGGGCTCACTGGTTTTGCTTCTGGCTTTTGATCCGGCCACATCGATATGGGGTGTTGTTGGTTTCGTCTTGCTATATCTGGCTGCAATTTTAACCATATGGTCGATGGTTGTTTATCTAATGATTGCGTGGCCGCAATTGATAAAAAAAACTGAAAACATCTGTTGACAGGGCTGTAATTTCCGGTAGAATCTCAGCCCGAAGACATGCGGGAATAGCTCAGTGGTAGAGCACAACCTTGCCAAGGTTGGGGTCGCGAGTTCGAGCCTCGTTTCCCGCTCCAAATCTAAGCGACAGAAAAGTCGCTTTTTTTTTAAATCAAGAATTAAGGCTGTGTGGCAGAGTGGTCATGCAGCGGCCTGCAAAGCCGCGTACGCCGGTCCGATTCCGGCCTCAGCCTCCAAACCTGCCCAGGTGGCGAAACAGGTAGACGCAAGGGACTTAAAATCCCTCGGTGGTAACACCATGCCGGTTCGATTCCGGCCCTGGGCACCATAATCAAATACTTCTTAAGTTTTTAGGCTCCAGTCATTTTTTCCGCAATTCTGTCGTCCTCGCGAAGGCGTGGATCCATTGCCGCAGTGGATCCTGGCTCCCTTAAGTCATCCGGTTTTTAGGAGACACTGTGTTTTCAACAAAAGCCTCAATTTCGCTCTTCAGTTCGGCATCTGATTCAAGGTCCGAAACAAGCGCTTTTTTTCGTGTGATTGGATGCGTACCCGCACCCTCAGTCAGCCACTTTGTAATAAAACGTCGTTCGAATCTTTGTTTGCCATTCTCACCTTCGACATCCGTTTTAAAATAAACAGGGTCATCCATGACCAATAAACTCAATGGGCAACAATATTTGTCATTATATTTTTCTTTTTCTTCTGCGGACAAATTTTCTTCTGAAAAGCCACTATTTTGCAATTTTGTAGCATTCACTTCAACTTCAGTCTTTCCTGCCGAAGCACGAAGTGATTCTAGGTTGGCTCTGTAAGCATTTATTGTCGTTTGGGATCGCTGGGCTGTTATCTGCCTCATAAGAGTATCGAGGCTTCTCTCTGACGGCAGACTGCTTGCAAGTATAGCCTCCACTTGTTGCCTTATTGACAATCTCTCAGGACGGTTTTCTGTCAGTAAATGCTGAAGTAGTGGCCTAACATATTGAACCGATGTCGAATCCGAAACCTGCGCCAAATTTTGGATTGCTGGTTGGAGCAATTCATTTGAAGTGATTAACGCTCGCGACTCAATAATCGATAAAAATAAACGCGAATTTTCCTGATTATTTTCAAATCCATTTGAATAGCGACTCAGCCTGTCATGCAGTTGAGTCGCACTAAAATGATGATCAGAGTCTTGAATATTGAATCGAATTCGCTCTCCTTCACGGTTAGCAGAAGTGAAGTTAATCCCGATCTGCTCCAATTCTTGATACAAAATCCTCGCATTTGGAACATTAGATAAAGAAATATTCACCGTGAATCCATTAGCAACGCGAATAAATTCGATGGTTTTCATTCTGACCCCGTTGATTTGAAAAGAACGGCTTTGAAAAGAACGGCGGTTGTCTATCGCGGCATGGCTTATGTCCACATTTTTTTACCAAGTGTATTAGTCACATCATGTTAATTCATTTCAATACTCTAACATTATAGCCTGTATTTTCATCTCTGAGGTCGGGTAGCGGGCAAAACGTAGCACGATGGTTTTATATGCAACACCGTTGAGCATTAGACAAAAAAACATGGTAATGGGGTCATATTGAAGCGCTCGGATCTAAAAAATGCTCAATGGACCCCGGTATACTGTTAATAAGCCTGGATCTAGGGATTGACCGGCTGGTTTGAAATGACAATCCATATTTATTCACCAAGGTAATCAACAGGTTACGTCAGTTTTTATTTATGAGAGGCTATTATTACTTGTTCTCTAATGCGTCTCGTGAGAACCAGTTTTTTATAAAATTCATATAACTTTCTAGGAGAACTTTAGATGAGAAAATGTATTGTTATTTCGTAACTGCTCACCCCTATTATCCGCTACGCGGCTAACAGAGGTGAACGACAATG
>JAOAUO010000096.1 GCA_030157565.1 Legionellaceae bacterium | reverse complement strand
GGTCTGGGACGATCGTTGTCAGAGTTAGTTCGGGTTCAGTTCGAATTGGAAAGCGCTAACACTTTTTTTTCAAAGAGAAATTTAGATCGCATCGAACGATGGTCATTACCTTACAATCGCTTTTTCCGCCTAACAGCAAAGCGAGATAGCTTAGAAATTTGGGACCATAAAAACGGTTCTAATGTTGTCAAAGCGTTGCCAAAACTAACACCGCCATCGATAAATATCGCGTCCTCGTTTGCAATTTAGTCCGTGCAAGGAGAGCAAGCGAGTTCAATCGGAAGTTTACCTTGGCACATTTGATCAAGCAGTGGCGCGCAATTGCGGCATGAGGCGCGTTCGGTGCAATGCCATTGGCAGCGGCGCATAAAATGACCAAAATGGATTTAACTACTCTCAAATTGGTTTGATTTTGCATTTTTTGACAATATGCTGGGCGCATTGCCAGTACCCTTTGAGAATGGGGCCCAGTATGGAACAATGCCCACAACCGCAAAATAAGATCGACGGCATTGACTCGGCGGCCAAAGATAACGGCGTGGATGCATCTGATTTCAGCGACTTAGGAGTGGCATCGTCAAGGCATCAGGATGAGGGGCACCGTCGCTTTCGCGACGGCTTTCTTCGTGACTGGACTGGCACAGACTTTAAACGGGTGTCTTCAGATGAAGTGTTGTCGCGTCTGGCACATGCGAGAAACATCTCTTCTCTATCTTCAAACCGACTCATGCTGATCGCAGCCACACTAGCTTTTTTATACTTTCTTCGTGTCCAGAATCTCGCTGGAGATTTAAAAATTGGGACATACAATTTAGCAAATTTGCCGTTCGGACATTTCGTTTTATGTGCAACAGCTTTGATTGCTTCAAGCGTCTCATTCGCACGTAATGGGGATTCTCGATCATATGATCGGTACTTACGTTTGGTCTGTGATCAACGTTTCGACTGCGATAGCAATTTAGCATATCTTTCCTACCCAAACGAGCATGCTTGGGGAGAACCTTTTTCTAGAATGGTATTTCTAACAGAAGAAGGAAAGATACTGAATATTTTTAGAGGAATCGGAATGTTTGCTCTAAATTTATGTATTATGTTATTAATGTATTTACCAATAATATCTGGCATATATTACTTATGTAATTCACGCGCCATATCAGATATGAATTTTATTCTCGAAACAAATATAATAATTGCTATATTTTTATCTATTAACATTTTAACTATTTTAATTGTTATTTGGGCGAGAGCGACAGATCGTGACTAGGGGGGGACTAAATGCGGATAAAATTCGAGGGTGCGGAAGCAGATAACCATAGATTAGAGGCGTACGAAGGTATAAAATCCATTGAAGGCTTGATACGCGTTGCTCGAATAGCTTCTCATTATGCAGCAACCGACGAAGTTAGATTTAGAGCGCCATATACCGACTTAGTCGATACCCAAATCGCCCAGATAATTAATGGTAGCTTCGAGATGCTTTTCGACTACGCGTCACGAATTGCTGATGCTGTGCAATCTGATTCTGCAAAAACGAAAGCAAGAGCACTGTTTAATTTTTTGGTTCAACGAGGAACCGGACAGACGGCGGATGACAGCTTAATTGTCGACGGCACGATAATTCCTCCCGGTGACATCGCTGCGATGACTGAAGCTGCTGAAGCTGGCCTGAAAGCGGCGCACCGATGGATCGACGATGAAGGTAAGACGATATCCGTCATTGATGGAGACGAACACACTGACCTAAATAGCGCTACAAAAATCTACGTCGAACAAGAAGAAATAGGCGCTGAGATAACTCGAGATGTGTCTGTCGCTGCAATGAACGTTAACAGCAAAAACGGAAGAGTTTTTCTGTTTGATGAACAACGGACTATACCATTTTTAGTCCATAAAGCGGCAATAAGTCGAACGATTCCAAACCTATCCAAGTATCTTTCAAAGTATGCTGATAAAACCAATGAAACAGTCAATATA
>JAOAUO010000095.1 GCA_030157565.1 Legionellaceae bacterium | reverse complement strand
TTAATACGCTCATGATGTTATTCAACATCATTCTGACTATTTTTATGGAAAAATCGTAACTGCTCACCCCTATTATCCGCTACGCGGCTAATAGGGGTGAGCAGTTACCATGAAACTTAATAAAGCCGCGTTCCAATGCAATTGATCGACGCATTTTAGTGGTGATTATTTGAAACGACATAGGCTGTTGATTTGTTGCTCCATACATTGAGGCGGCACTTAAAAGACCGATATATTGCTTGGTAAATGGTTTCATGGCTCAGTCTAATGGGCTCGTTCATACGTGATAGTGTACCGTTAACCTGCTCTGGTGATTAGCCTTGCTGCAAGCCATCCTTCACTTGATCCCACAAGGGGTTACCAACGACGAGCTTACGCTGAACGCGTGGCATAAGTGCCCGCTTTACCGCGCGTATGTTGACTTGGTTGCAAGAGTAACCACCAGCGACTTGAGGAACGAACAGCTGGCGTTGCTTTCCATCCATTGCGTGTAAGCTCACGAGTGATAGAAGAACGATGACGACCCAAACTTGTTGCTATGAAGGCAGGGATTCGTCCTTCTTGAAGCATTATCTCATAGATCCAGTTGCACTTGGAATTAGAGCGCGCCCAGCCAATACAGAAAATGTCTTTCTTCAATGAGATTTCAACCTCACCCGAGAAATACAAAATCTTTACACATCGGTTTTTTTATAGTATAATAAGATTCAAATAATGCATTTAGTTGTCGACTGAATATCACATAAGCGCTCATATTTAACAAAGACGTCATTTAATGCAGTCCAGTACAAAGGAGAATAAGCATGAAACTTGTCAGCTCATCTGACATATTTAACTATATGCGAAACTTTGAAAATGGATGGTTTTCATCTGCTGTAAAAGTAAATACTAAGACTATAAATAAAAAAAACAGAACGGATACGATTGAACAGCCATCAAATCTCTTTCGTCTTCTGGTTGGATTTTTATTCTTTTCTAATTTGATACAAAAAACCAGCGCGACGACATTAGCCAATGGTCTGGTTGCCTATTATCCATTCGATGGTAATCCGAATGACATGAGTGGTAATGGAAATAATGGTGTTGTTCATTCTGCCGTTTTAGCACCGGATAGATTTGGTAATGCAAACCGTGCATATGGCTTTGATGGAAGTAGCGCTTATATTGAAATAGCCAATGGAAATGCGTTTAATTTTGTTAATCAATTTAGTATCTCGGCTTGGATAAAGCCAGGTGCTTCGCAAGGATCTTATGCCAATATTTTTGATAAGTCGCATACTCCTGGAGGGTGGGTTCTTGAGCAAAACGCGGCCACAACCAATGAGTTTTACTTTGGAGAATACGTCACTAGTGGTACGGGGTATACAACACCTTCTTTCCAGTTTTCAAGCAATAGCTGGAATTATTTTGTAATGACAAAACAAGATACAACCCTTAATGTGTATTTAAATAACATATTAAAAGCAACAGGTAATGCGCCCTCAACGACCATAGTATCAAATGGGAACGCACCTCTTTTTCTTGGCGCATGGAATGGTGGTAGCCGATATTTCAATGGCGTTCTAGATGATATAAGAATATATAATCGAACGTTATCTGTGAGTGAAATAGCTCAATTATATGATCTAACCTATCAACCCACAAGTCAGCCCAGTGGCCAACCCACAAACCAGCCTAGCGGCCAACCCACAAAGCAGCCCAGTGGCCAACCCACAAATCAACCCAGTAGCCAACCTACAAATCAGCCTAGCGGCCAACCCACAAATCAACCCAGTGGCCAACCTACAAAGCAGCCCAGTGGCCAACCCACAAAGCAGCCCAGTGGCCAACCTACAAATCAACCTAGCGGCCAACCTACAAATCAGCCTAGCGGCCAACCTACAAATCAGCCTAGCGGCCAACCTACAAACCAGCCCAGTGGCCAACCCACAAACCAGCCCAGTGGCCAACCCACAAACCAGCCCAGTGGCCAACCCACAAACC
>JAOAUO010000094.1:5556-10555 GCA_030157565.1 Legionellaceae bacterium | reverse complement strand
ATTGTCGTTCACCTCTGTTAGCCGCGTAGCGGATAATAGGGGTGAGCAGTTACCACAAATCAATTAAACAAAATGCTAGCTTGGAAAAATCTCCAACCAAGAAAGTAAAAACTCAATGTAATCACGTATACGCAGCCATGATTGCTTACTGCAAACTTGAAATGCTTAAATTTAAAACAGGACTTAACCACTTTGCCATAAAATACAAATTGATTATTCGAGCAAATCAGATCGCGATGCAGGAGTTAAAAAATATGGCTTGCTAACGATGGGCGTGCGTAAGGTGAGTTATCAGGGTAAACGCATTGCGTTGCACCGACGTTCGTTCAAGCCAGGCCATACCACGCTTCACGAACACATGCCAACGTCGCATCAATATTACAACGCGGAATGGACTCCTGAACGGTTACATTCATGGGCTGCAAGCATTGGAGAAAGCACAGCAAAATTAATTGATGAAGTTATCAAATTGCACATTATACCTGAACAGTCGTTCCGCTCATGTCTTGGCATTTTGCGCATGGGAAAGCTTTATGGAACTGAGCGATTAGAAAATGCTGCAATACGAGCGCTCCACATTGGATCATATCGCTACAAAAGCATTGAGTCCATTCTGAAAAATGGGCTTGACCAGCAACCGTTGCCATTGCCTGCCAGCGAAACAACGGCTGCTGTGACTGCCACTCTCCATGACAATGTTCGTGGGGCTGAGTATTTTCATTAACATCTTACAAGGAGAATTATTATGCTAACACATCCTTTATTTGAGCAGTTAAAAACATTGCGCTGCCAAGGCATGATCGATGCCTTGCAAGAACAGCTGGAGACACCCAATGTTAATCAGTTGTCCTTTGATGAGCGTCTTGCGCTATTGGTTGAAAGGGAATGTATCCTCAGAGACAACAGACGTATGACAAATCGTCTGCGACAAGCCAAGTTAAAAGAAGAGGCTTGCATGGAAGATATTGATTATAAGTCCCCTCGGGGGCTGTCTAAAACTATTGTTGCCCGGCTGGCCATATGTCAGTGGATCACTAACAAGCAAAATTTATTAATAACGGGTCCCACTGGAACAGGTAAAACTTGGCTGGCATGCGCCTTTGCTAATCAGGCATGCCGTCAGGGACATAGTGCTCGTTATATTCGGCTCCCAAGACTGTTTCATACTCTCGAAATAGCCAAAGGAGATGGTAGCTATACAAAGTTGATGGATACACTGGCAAAGACGCAGTTATTAATTCTCGACGACTGGGGCGTCGCACCAATGACTGATAGTCAACGACGCGATTTACTCGAGATCATGGACGATCGATATAATCAATCGTCAACGTTAATTACAAGCCAGTTACCCGTCAATTTATGGCATAAGGCCATTGGTGACGCCACGCTAGCTGATGCCATTTTAGATAGGCTCGTCCATAACGCACATCGACTCGATATGAAGGGCGATGAGTCAATGCGTAAAAAACAGGCCAAAAATATAGCAGAAGAGAAAGATTGATCCTATATTAAAAACAAGCGTCGCTTCGCTCCGAAGTGATCACCATCGTTCGGAATCAGTGATCACGATGGATTGGAACAGGTGATCAGCATCGCTCGGAATCGGTGATCAACATCGTCGGAATACGCAGCAGCCAGTCTTCAGGCAGTGGCTCTCGAGAGTCAGCGGGTATTTTTCGTTCAGGTGGCAATGTGTATGCTGACTCAACATTTAATATAGGCACGGTCTACTCCTCGTAAACATTGATTGCTCAATAGTTGCATTAAATATATTTAATATTAGCACCGCATTGATATTTCACAACGAATAGTGTAACGAGGTAGGCCAGTGAGGGGTTTCTGATGATTGAAAGGGAGGATCGAGCGCCTCAAATGATCACTAAACACAGATGAGGCAACGTGCGAGTCTACAATGCAAATAATTGAATGCTCAAATCATGTTGCGCCAAGCAGGTTCCGGTTGCGTTAGAACAATCAACCGGCACACAGCAGTTCACATCTTGATCTTCACAGAGACCTGAAAACCATGCAAACTGCTTCTGGCTAGAGAGCATACGGATTAGAAAAGAATGAACATTCTCAATATCGGACTCACCTAGAACAGAAACAGCCGCTTGATACGCTATCGATGCATTTAAACCAAACGGTTGTCCAATGGAAATGGGGAACCCCTCATCTTGAATAAATGTATCATATACACCGGCATAACCCGTTTGACAATCATTGCTGTTCAGTAAATGAATGCGCGCCCTCGCGATGGTTGAGGACAAGCCCTTCTCTTGCTGAAACAGTAGCGTTTGCTCGGTTAACGCAAGATCATGGGTGAATAATGTGGATACCGTAGGTCCCGCAGCAAACAGTGACGGGGAACAATAAAGTAATGCTACAAATAAGGTTTTCAAAAAACAGGAAGGCTTCGTCATCTAAACAAATGCTCCAAAAAATTCGAGTGAAAGAACCGACTCACTCCGTCATCTCGAGCGCAACGATAGATCTTCTGATGCAAGCATCAATCTAAACTTCGGAGAGCTCTCGTCGCAAGTTCCTCGGCATGACGTGCGAGTCGTTACGATAAACACATGGATTTTAAACATAAAAAAAAACCAGGAAACCCTGGTTTTTTTTACTGGAAAAAAATTACTCTTCCGCTTCTACATCAGGTCTGTCAACTAACTCAACAATTGCCATGGGTGCATTATCACCCGGTCTAAAACCACATTTCAAAATGCGTACATAACCGCCTGGACGCTCAACATAACGAGGTCCTAATGTAGTAAATAACTTCCCTACTGCACTTTTAGAACGCAAACGATCAAATGCATGACGACGGGTAGCAACTGAATCTGATTTGCTAACGGTAATCAATGGTTCAATATACCCACGAAGATCTTTCGCTTTAGGCAATGTTGTTCTGATTAATTCATGTTCAATCAACGAACAGCACATGTTGGAAAACATTGCTTTTCGATGACTACTTGTTCGGCCAAACTTCCGACCTGAATTACGGTGACGCATGACTAAGACTCCTAATATTACTCGCCAAGATTTTCAGGCGGCCAATTCTCAAGTTTCATTCCCAACGACAAAGACCGTGATGCTAAAACGTCTTTGATTTCTGTGAGGGACTTCTTACCTAAATTGGGGGTTTGTAACAATTCATTTTCAGTTTTTTGTACTAGATCACCAATGAAATTGATGTTCTCTGCTTTTAAGCAGTTAGCTGAGCGAACGGTTAACTCAAGATCATCAACGGTTCGAAGCAAAACCGGATCAAAATCATTGCGAACTTTGTGATCAAGGCAAGATTCTTCAAATTTCATATCAACAAAGGCATGCAACTGACGCTGCAAAATACTGGCTGAAATACGAATGGCATCATCTGGATCAATGGTTCCGTTCGTTTGTAAAACGATGGTCAACTTATCAAGATCCGTCCGATTACCTACGCGCGCTTTATCAACAAAATAGGCCACTTTTTTAACTGGTGAAAACGTGTTGTCAATTTTTAACTTACCAACAGATTTTTGAAGCACTTCATCATCCAGGTAATTATTCACCGCTTCAGGCGCATAATAACCAATCCCTTTTTCTACTTTCAGGGTCATGTTGAGTGAACCGTTTTCATTTAAATGAGCAATCACCAGTTCAGGATTAATGATTTCAACGCCGTGTGTCAGCTCGATGTCACCGGCGGTCACATCACAAGGGCCCTGTTGAGTGAGTGTCAACAAAGCCTCTGAACCAACGGACATTTTTATAGCAATGTCTTTCAAGTTTAACAAGATATTAACAACATCTTCTTGAACGCCTTCAATCGTGCTGTATTCATGTAGAACACCTTCAATTGTTGCTTCTGTAATGGCAGAGCCAGGCATAGAAGACATCAATATGCGCCGCAATGCCGTTCCAAGCGTATACCCATACCCAGATTCCAACGGTTCGAGAACAATGCTGGAATAATTTGGGGTATCAGACTGCACTTTAAGAACTTTAGGCGTTAGCATTTCATTCAAATCAGTATACATTCGGCTGTATCTCCAATCTTACTTAGAGTAAAGTTCTACCACCAAGTTAACGTTAAAATCAGCTGCGAGATCATCCAATGTTGGCTTCGTTGTAAATGTGCCTTTGAACGCAGCAGTATCTACAGTTAACCATTCACACACAGCACGCTGTTCTGATAATGCAATGGCTGCTTGAACACGACCTTGTGCTTTCGCTTTTTGTCTAATGGCAATAACATCACCCGCACTCACTAAGAAGGAGGCAATATTAACAACTTTTTCATTGACCAAAATGGCTTTGTGAGCAACCAATTGTCGCGCCTCTGCACGGGTACTAGCAAAACCCATTCGATATACAACGTTATCCAATCGACTTTCCAGCATGGCCATCAAGTTCTCACCTGTAGCACCTTTATGACGTGCGGCAGATTTATAATAATTACGAAACTGTTTTTCTAACACACCGTAGATGCGTTTCATTTTTTGCTTCTGTCGCAACTGTTCGCCATAACCACTCAAACGAGGACGCTTATCAGCATGCTGGCCGGGTTGTTTCTCTGATTTACATTTAGACTTGTGGTCACGAACACCACTCTTCAGAAGCAAATCGCTGCCTTCTCTACGTGACAACTTACATTTTGGACCAAGATATCTAGCCATGAATTACTCCTAAATCTTATACGCGACGTTTCTTCGGGGGCTTGCAACCATTATGAGGTATGCCGGTCACATCTGTTATTTCCACAATTTTAAATTCTTGCGATATCAATTCACGGATGGTTGATTCGCGACCGGGTCCCGGCCCATGAACAAAAACGGCGACGGACTTCATCCCATATTCTTTTGCTACTGCAGATGCTCTTTCTGTTGCAATCTGTGCAGCATAAGGAGTACTTTTCCGAGAGCCTCTGAAACCAGACCCACCCGACGTTGCCCAGCAGAGTGCGTTCCCTTGCCGATCAGTAAAGGTAACAATCGTGTTATTAAATGAAGCA
>JAOAUO010000094.1:0-5546 GCA_030157565.1 Legionellaceae bacterium | reverse complement strand
GTACATGTACAATGCCGTCAGATACAACGCGCTTAATCTTTTTTCGGATCTTTTGTTGTTTTGCCTTATTTATTGCCATTTCAATATCCTACATGAAAAATCAGTTATTGGTACCTTTACGACGACCTTTTCGTGTGCGCGCATTTGTTTTTGTACGCTGCCCACGCAAAGGCAAGCCACGACGATGCCTTAAACCTCGGTAGCAACCAAGATCCATCAGGCGCTTAATGTTCATCGTAACCACACGACGTAAATCACCTTCAACAGTCATTTTTGTAATTTCATTTCTCAGCATTTCCAGCTGTGCCTCAGAAAGCTGAGATACTTTAGATGCTGGATCGACGTCCACCTGTTTACATAATTTGATTGATGTTGACCTTCCAATTCCGTAGATGGAGGTAAGCGCAATCACAACATGCTTGTGATCTGCGATGTTAACACCTGCAATACGAGCCATTAATTTCTCCGAACGTTATTTAGCTCTGCCAGAAAGGGACAGAAGAATACTATTTTCATACTTTAAAATCAAGTAAGATTTAACCTTGTCTTTGTTTATGACGCGCATCTTTACAAATTACGCGTATAATTCCATTGCGCTTAATAATTTTACAATTTCTGCAAATGCGCTTTACTGATGCTCTAACTTTCATTACTAACTCCAATAATAATCATAATCATAACAGGCCAGGCAATTTATTGCCTTTAAAATTGGCTTTTTTCATCAACGAATCATATTGCTGCGTCATCAAATGCGCTTGGATTTGCGCAACAAAATCCATGATAACGACCACAATAATCAACAACGAGGTTCCACCAAAATAAAAAGGGACATGCCACGTATACATCAAGATTTGAGGCAAGAGGCAGACCAACACAAGATAAAGAGCACCCACTAAGGTTAACCGCGTCATGACCAAATCAACGTAACGTGACGTTTGTTCACCAGGGCGAATACCGGGGATATATGCACCCGATTTCTTTAAATTGTCAGCCGTATCCTTCGGGTTAAATACCAAAGCGGTATAGAAAAACGCAAAGAATAAAATAGCAACGGCATAAACAATCAAATACAACGGCTGTCCTGGGGACAAGGCCATGCCTATATCAGCCAACCAGTCCATCCCTTTGCCATGAGCAAAAAACTGCGCTAACGTTGCTGGAAGCAGTATAATGCTGGATGCAAATATAGGAGGAATCACGCCGGCCATATTTATTTTTAATGGCAAATGACTGGTTTGTGCTGCATAGACCTTGCGACCTTGGGTCCTTTGAGCGTAATTAACGCGAATTCTGCGCTGTCCACGTTCCATGAACACCACAAACCCTGTGACCACAACGACAATCATTGCAACGAGTAGCATCGTCAATGTTTGCATTTGTCCTTCACGCACTTGTTGAAAGACCGATGCAATGGCATTCGGCATGCTGGATACAATCCCTGAGAAAATAATCAACGATATGCCATTCCCTACACCTTTCTCAGTGATTTGCTCACCTAACCACATCAAAAACATGGTACCAGTAACCAAAGTCACAACCGCAGTAAAGTAAAACGCAATGTCAGGTTGAAGAGCAATATGTTGCCCAGCCAACCATCTGGCCATTCCAAGTGATTGGAATATAGAGAGAAGCAACGTTAAATAGCGTGTGTACTGATTGATTTTTCGACGCCCAGATTCCCCTTCTTTTTTCAACTGTTCAAGCGAAGGCAAGACAACTGAAAATAGTTGGATCATAATGGAGGCCGAGATGTACGGCATAATTCCAATGGCAAACACGGTGACCCGAGACAATGCTCCACCAGAAAACATATTAAACAAACCAAAAATGGTATTTTGCTGTTCACTAAAAAAATTGGCCAGCTTTTGTGGATCAAGTCCAGGAACAGGAATATGCGCTCCTAAGCGATACACCAAAATACCTATGACGACAAACATCAATCGCGATTTTAGTTCAGCCAATCCTCCGCGAGACTGGCTTGATTGTGATTTCTGGTTTTTCATGGTCACTCTTCTATGCTTCCACCAAGATCTTCAATAATTTTACGTGCGCCTTTAGTAACACGTAAACCTTTCAGAGTCAAAGCAGTCGTCAGTTCACCTGAAAGAATAACCTTTACTTCACGGATGGATTTATTGACTAAGCCTGCCGCTTTTAATACATCCAGATCAATAACTGCATCTTTCAAGCGAGCGAGCTCACTTAGATTGACTTCATCAACGGTTTGACTAACACGAGATTTAAATCCCATTTTAGGCAGTCTACGTTGAATAGGCATTTGACCGCCTTCAAAATTAATCTTATGGAATCCACCTGCGCGAGCCTTCTGGCCTTTATGACCCTTACCACTTGTTTTACCAAACCCTGATCCAATACCTCGACCTAACCGCTTGCGTGCAGGTCTAGAACCAACATCAGGAGACAGTGTATTTAAATTCATTATGCACACTCCTCTACGTCTAGCAGATAATATATTGCATTAACCAATCCACGAATCGCGGGGATATCCTGATGCACAACCGTACTATGCATTTTTCTCAAGCCCAATTGTTTGGCAATGAGTTTATGCTTAGGCAATCGGCCAATAAGGCTTTTAACCAAAGTAATTTTAATTGTATTTTCCATTATCGTCCTGCCATTACTTGAGCAACTGATTTACCACGTTTAGCGGCAACATAATCAGGTGTACCAATGTTAGTTAAAGCACCGATCGTGGCACGAACAATATTACTTGGATTCGTAGAACCAATACTTTTAGCCAAAATATCATGAACACCCAACACCTCAAGAACCGCACGCATAGCGCCACCGGCAATAATTCCCGTACCCTCGCTTGCAGGCTTCATAAAAACTTTAGACGCCCCATAGTTCCAGGATATTTCATGATGAATCGTGCTTCCAGACAAGGAAACATACACCATGTTCTTGCGTGCTTGATCCATCGCTTTCTGAATAGCTATGGGTACTTCACGTGCTTTACCGCGACCAAAACCCACTTTCCCTTTGCCGTCGCCAACCACTACAAGAACAGCAAAACCAAACACTCGGCCACCTTTTACTACTTTTGCAGTACGATTGACACAAACCAGCTTCTCCTGGTATCCGTCCGTACTTATTGCATCAACTTTAGCCATAACCGTTCCTTAAAAATTCAAACCAGCTTCACGAGCGCCTTCAGCCAAAGCTTTAACTCGACCATGATATTTATAGCCAGCCCGATCAAACGCGACATCAGAAACATTTTTTTCTTTGGCTCGAAGTGCTATAGATTTTCCAACCTGAATCGCTTGTTCGGATTTGTTTCCGGACAACTCAGCCTTCAAGGCTGAATCCAATGTTGATGAAGAAGCGATAACAACATCGCCTTGTTCACCTGAAACTATAATTTGCGCATAAATATTCGAACCACTGCGGTGCACAACCAATCTAGGCCGTTTTGAGGCCCGGATAATCGCTCTTGTTTTCAAAGAACGTCGTGTACGTGCTTGTTGTTTATTCATAATTTACACCCTATTTCTTTTTGGCTTCTTTTCGAATGATTTGTTCTCCGGCGTATTTTACCCCTTTGCCTTTGTAGGGCTCGGGTGGTCGAAACGCACGAATCTCCGAAGCAACTTGGCCTACTCGCTGCTTGTCTATCCCTTTTAAAATAATGGTCGTGTTATTTGGCGTTTCAGCAACAACACCTTCCGGCAAATCATATTCTATAGGATGAGAAAAACCTAAAGACAATGTAACCGATTTATCCTTTGCAGCAGCACGATAGCCTACACCAACCAACTCAAGTGTTCGCTCAAAACCATGCGTCACTCCATGAATCATATTACTAACCAATGCACGCACAGTTCCTGCTTGGGCCCAGGCTGTGGGAGCATTTGTAGCCGGTTTAAAAATAATTTGGTTCGAATCGGAATCAGACGTCGACACACTGACCAGTTTATTGCAATGCTGCTCCAAGGTTCCCCGTGGCCCCTTTACAGTGACTGTATTCACTCCAACAGTCAGCTCCACTTGGGCCGGCAATACTATAGGGGCTTTCGCTACTCTAGACATATCAATCCTCGTTCGTATTAAGCGACTTCACAAATGACTTCACCGCCAACACCGGTCACCTTGGCAGCAAGATGGGTCATGATGCCTCTGGAGGTTGACAGTATAGAGATCCCGAAGCCGGGAACCGCAGTCAAATCTTTAACGGATTTATAAACCCTCAGACCAGGACGGCTGATTCTTTTAATCCGGACTATAACCGGCTTACCTTGATAATATTTCAAGTAAACCGTCATAGATTTAAGATTATTTTCTAGTGGCACCACAGAAAAGTCTGCTATGTACCCTTCTTCTTTAAGGACACGCGCAATCTCTTCTTTTAGAATTGATGACGTTAATTTTACCTGCTGATGTTTCGCTTGCTGTCCGTTTCTAATTCTAGTCAACATATCAGCAACTGGATCATGCATACTCACAGTCGTTCTCCAATGAAATAAATTACCAGCTTGATTTTCTGCCACCCGTGACATTTCCAGTCATTAATTGCTGGCGCAAACAAATCCTGCACAGTCCGAATTTACGATATACCGAATGGGCTCGACCACACTGCTGACAGCGAGTGGTATGTCGAACAGGATTTGAATTAAGCGGCAGCTTGTGTAATTTATCTTGAGCCGCCCGAATTTCATCGGGATCAGTCGAAGACTTTATGATCTGCTTCAATTCAAGCCTAGGCATTCTATATTTTTCAACTAGAAGACCTTTTTTTTGTTCACGTTCACACATCGATTTTTTAGCCACAGTGATACCCTTCTTATTTTCTGTCTCGATCTTTCAACGGAAGGTTAAAGGCTTCTAACAAAGCTTTTGCTTCCTCATTTGTTTTAGCGCTTGTTGTGATACAGATATCAAGTCCGCGAATCCCATCAATTTTATCAAAATCAATTTCAGGGAAAACGATTTGTTCCTGAATACCCATACTGTAATTTCCGGTGCCGTCAAAAGATTTAGGATTTAGCCCGCGAAAATCACGCACACGAGGAAGTGTAATGGTTACCAGTCGATCTAGGAACTCATACATACGAGCGCTGCGCAATGTCACTTTACATCCAATGGGCCAACCTTCACGGATCTTAAAGCCAGCCAGTGATTTCTTTGCTAGGGTTACCACAGGCTTTTGTCCTGAGATCCGGGTCATGTCGTCAACTGCAAAATTCATGACTTTCTTGTCACCAACTGCCTCACCAACACCCATATTGAGTGTGATTTTTTGAATTTTAGGCACCTGCATGATGCTGGTGTAACCAAATTTCTTCATCATCATATCAACAATATTGTCTTTATAAAATTGTTTGAGTCTAGCCATATCAATCACCTAATTATACAAGGTCAACCACTTCATTATTTGATTTGAAGTATCTTACCTTATGCATAATGCCATCTTTTTCAAGATACCTAAAACCAACTTTATCCGCTTTCTTTGTCATCGGATTATAAAGAGCAATGTTTGAAACATTTAAAGGTGATTCTTTGGTGATAACCCCACCCTTTTGTTC
>JAOAUO010000093.1:793-2008 GCA_030157565.1 Legionellaceae bacterium | reverse complement strand
GTTTCCATTAACGAAAACAAAGAACGCCATGAAGTGACCAAAACGCACGCGAGACACATCCTATTAAAACAAGATGCGAACATGACCAGCATGGAGGCCATCAATCAAATCAATAACTTATATCAACAATTAAAGTCCGGTAAAGATTTTGCAACCATGGCAAAACAATATTCTTTGGACGCGGCGAGTGCGGTCAAAGGAGGCGACTTAGGCTGGGTTGTATCTGATGAGCTGGTGCCGTCGTTTGCAGAAGCCATGAGCGCATTGCCATTGCATACCGTTAGTAAGCCAGTGAAAACGCCGTTTGGATGGCATTTGATTGAAGTATTGGAGCGCAAAACAGAAGATGACTCTGCGATGTTTCAACGCCAACAAGTGAGGCAATTTTTACAACAACGTAAATTCAGTGAAGCCGTTCAAAATTGGCAACAACACATTCGTGCCGATGCATATGTCAATATCATGGACAAGGAATTGGCGTGAAACCCCTACTGGTGAGCAGTGGTGAACCTGCTGGCATTGGCCCCGATCTTTGTTTGGCGTTAGCGGGGCATGATGTACCGTTGGTTGTGTTAGGAGATAAAACAGTATTAGAACAAAGAGCGCGTCAGTTAAATCGAACGATTGTGTTTGAACGCTATCAGCCGGGCGTTTTGCCGGAGCCTAAGCCCCATCATTTAACCGTATGGTCTCTCCCGTGCCCCCATCCCGTGACGGCTGGTCAATTGGATTCATGCAATGCCTCTTATGTTTTAGCCATGCTCACACGCGCCGCGAGCGGTTGTTTGAATGGGGAGTTTGCAGCGCTCATCACGGCCCCCGTTCATAAAGCAATTATCAATCAAGCAGGTTTTGTGTTTACCGGGCACACAGAATTTCTCGCTCAGCATTGCAAGACAGACACGGTGGTGATGATGTTGGCATGTAACGCGATGCGTGTAGCGTTAGTGACGACTCATTTGCCTTTAAGAGCCGTGGCGGATGCGATAACCCAACCCTTGCTGACCGATGTGATTACTATATTAGATAAAAGCTTACGGGACGATTTTGGAATTGCCTTTCCTAGAATACACGTTGCAGGTTTAAATCCGCACGCAGGAGAGGCCGGTTATCTTGGTCGAGAAGAGCTGGATACGATTATTCCCGTACTATTCGAATTACAGAAAAAAGGGCTCCACGTCAGTGGTCCGTTTCCTGCCGACACCATGTTTACGC
>JAOAUO010000093.1:0-783 GCA_030157565.1 Legionellaceae bacterium | reverse complement strand
GTTGCGATGTACCATGATCAGGGACTGCCTGTATTGAAATATGCCGGATTTGGCACGGCGGTGAATGTCACATTGGGATTGCCTTTAATCCGTACGTCAGTTGATCACGGGACCGCACTGGATTTGGCCGGAAGCGGATTGGCCGAATCGGGGAGTTTAGTGGCTGCTGTAGAACTGGCCGCTCGCATGGCGAGAACGCGCCAATGATGAGTTTGATTGTCGCCGTTGATGAAGCATGGGGCATGGGACATAATAATCGGTTGCTGTGCCATTTGCCGGCCGATTTAAAGCATTTTAAACAACACACCCTAGGTAAACCCATTATTATGGGCCGTAAAACATTCGATTCAATTGGTCGCGCGTTACCCGAGCGTTTGAATATTGTTTTGAGTACGCAGGGGCTAGCCATCGAAGGCGTCACCGTTGTGTCATCCCTTCAAGAAGCCCTTGCTCTAGTAGAAGACGCACCCGAAATCATGATCATTGGGGGAGCCCACTTATTTGAACAAACGTTGCCATTAGCCCATCGAATTTATTTGACGCGGATTCATCATCGATTTGATGCCGATGTGTTGTTCCCAGAAATAGATCCGAGCATTTGGCGGCTGGCTGTTCAGAGCCACAAGAATCATGACGAAAAAAACCCATATGATATGAGCTTTTATCAATACGAACGAAGCTAGCGCATTATTTTCTGGGGCGCACCGATTATCGTTAAATAATATTAAAAAAGTGAAGAAAGTGTTTGACACGGCCAGCCAAATCAGTAGAATACGCTGCATG
>JAOAUO010000092.1:259-2010 GCA_030157565.1 Legionellaceae bacterium | reverse complement strand
ATGCTTCTTGATTCACATGACACGGCTCGTTTTAGAACTGTAGTTCTGGGCGATGTGAAAGCCCACGCCTCAGCTATGACCATGATGCTCACATATCCTGGGGTTCCGTCGATATTTGCCGGCGATGAAATTGGACTTGAAGGCTCATGGGGTGAAGATGCCCGCCGCACAATTAATTGGGATGATCGCAGTGCTTGGGATTATGAATTCCTGACAGAGGTGCGTTACGTCGATCTCAAGATGCATTAATCAATGGCGGATTGAGATGGGTTGCGGCTGAAGAAGATTACCTTGTCTATCTACGAGAATCTAAAAAGCAATCTATTCTCGTACTAGTTTCCCGCGGACCAATTAATGCCACAATCGATTTAAGTAGCTATGGATACACCATTGATAAATGTTTATACGGTCAAGAGGTTTCTGGAATTACTTTCTCAATTAAGTCGGATAGCGCTGTTCAAGGAGTTTGGATAGTAAAGTGAAGAGATTAGCTTTTGCATCTGTTGCAATTATTTCTATCTCCGCTCTCGTCGCACCTACTTGGGCGTCTGAAGATTTAGCTTCACTTGCTCGTTCAACAGCTCGCGGTCCGCTAGCCGCTGAATCTGTTTACTTTGTAATGACCGATAGATTCGAAAATGGCGATAAGAGTAATGATGGCGGCGGCCTGACAGGTGGTCGACTTGGAGGCGGGGATGATCCAACTGATATCGCTTACTACCATGGTGGAGATTTCAAGGGATTAACTGCAAGACTTGATTACATCGCAAAACTTGGATTTACCTCAATCTGGATTACTCCACCTGTTGTTAATCAGTTTGTCCAACAGGGATCGGCGGCATATCACGGCTACTGGGGAACGGATTTCACAACAATTGATCCACATTATGGAACAGAGGCTGATTTTAAGGATTTTGTTTCACGATCTCACCAACTAGGGATGAAGGTAATTGTTGATATTGTCGTTAACCACACCGCAGATGTCATCAAGTACACCTTGGGCTCGACAACCTATCGCGAGCCTGGAGATTTTCCATATAAAACATGTGCTGGAAGGGTTTTTGAGCCATCCAAATATGCAGGTTTACCAACCTTTCCTAAGTTATGTATTGATAAGTCCTTTGCCTATGTTCCTAGAACATCTACCTATGACAAAAATATAAAGAAGCCATCCTTCCTTAATAACCTCACCAATTATCACAATCGTGGTGACTCAATTTGGTCTGGTACCTCGGTAACCGAAGGTGACTTTGTTGGTTTGGATGATGTTTTTACGGAAAAGCCGGAAGTTGTAAAGGGTATGACCGATCTTTGGTCAAGCTGGATTACAAAATTTGATATTGACGGGTATCGAGTCGACACCGCAAAGCATGTGAACCCCGAATTCTGGAAAGCCTTTCTCCCAAAGGTTTTAGCAACTGCAAAAGCTGCAGGTAAAAGGAATTTTCCAATCTTTGGTGAGGTAGCAGACTCCGACATTCCATTTTTGGCAAGTTTTGTGACTGAGCAAAAGTTTCCTAGCGTTTTAGATTTTCCATTTCAGGCAAAGGTTTCTCGATTTGCAAAAGCCGGAGGAGGAGCTGCCGACCTGGTAACTCTCTTCAATGCTGATGATTTGTACACAACTCCGACAACAAGTGCGTACTCGCTTGCGACATTTTTGGGCAATCACGATATGGGTCGAATTGGTGGCTTTATTGCAATTATCTCTGAAAGTGATGGTCCACAAGTTTTGCTTGCGCGTGCAAAGC
>JAOAUO010000092.1:0-249 GCA_030157565.1 Legionellaceae bacterium | reverse complement strand
GCCTTGTTATTCACACTTCGGGGTGGTCCAGTTCTGTACTACGGAGATGAAAAGGGTATGACGGGAGACGGTGGCGATCAATTAGCCCGTCAAGATATGTTTTCTACCCAAGTGGAAGCCTGGAAAACCGAGTTAAGAATTGGCAGCAGGGCTATTGGAAATACCTCAGCTTTTGATCTTAAGAATCCACTTGAAGATAACATCGAAGAACTGCAGAAGCTATATACCCAATATCCAGCACTGAAGATT
>JAOAUO010000091.1 GCA_030157565.1 Legionellaceae bacterium | reverse complement strand
TGATAGGTCTGGTCATTAATTCTCTCGACGTGATCCGAATCCCCATGATCTACCTGGCTGCTTTTTATTTAAAAAAAGAGGTCCCCTTCACGCTCAGTAATGCCTCAAAATTCATGTATGCCGGCCTATTATTAGGCCTCGGCGTTGCCTCTCTTCTGGTCCCTTTTGCAGCACCCATCATTGGGCTCGCCTTGGCATCGGTGATACTCGCCGCGCATCTGGTGATACTCAAAGGCCTTTGGGATAAACGCAAACGAGTAGATGACTTGCCAGGGTTGATTGATCTGGAAAAAAACAATCTGGCAAATATAAATTTAGAAGCAGGGGCGTTACTAGAGAAATTAAAAACAGAAGGCCCTCTTGAGCTAGAAACTCAAATTGATTCGCTAAAAGAAAAATATGACAAAAAAGTTAAGACGATTCAAGGCCTGTACGACGAACAATTCGAATTAGGTGAAACGAGCGAGAGGAATCGGCAGATTGAAGATAGGCGCTTTTTAACGACAGGGGCAGTCGGAGTCCTTGTGGGCACCGTAATAGCCTTTTTGGCACCTGCTGTAGCGCCATTTATTTTAATTCCGGCGATGCTCTCCGGTGGCGTTTATCTACTGGGTCGTTATGTGATTGCACCTCGGTTGATGCAATTAAGGGCATGGTTTTCAGGACATGAGCCTGATACGGCGGTATCTCAACATTCGACCGTCGAGAATAGAAGCGATTCAACAGCTGAGATCAGCAAGAGGATAGGTGGCGGGCAAACAGCAAGAGGAAAACAAGAGGAATCCCCCGCGGCTACATCAGCAAAAGAATCTGAAAAAATAGCACCAACTGATGATAATAATAATGATGATGATGATGATGAGCACCCCCGCCCGCCCTGTTGAATAAGGGTTTGAACCGGGCGAGGGCCCTGTTTATTGCATATCGCTCGGTTCACATTTCCATACCGAAGAACCAGAGACCATACCAGACTAGCGAGCCACCACCGATGCCGTCATACGGGACACACAGGTTTGCTTTCCTGCGTCATTAACAATATCAATATGCCAGACGTGCGTCGTGCGGCCGATATGAATGGGCCGCGCCACGGCCGTTAATACGCCCTCGGTTGCAGGACGAATGTGATTGGCATTGATTTCAAGACCGACGCAATAAAATCGCTCAATATCCACCGCCACATTGGCCGCGGTACTGGCAACCGTTTCAGCCAGCACAACATTCGCACCCCCATGCACAATGCCGAGAGGCTGTTTGATGTAAGCGGTCACGGGCATGGTGGCGGTTAAAAAGCCCTCTCCAATCTCCGTAAAGAGAATGCCTAAATGATCGGCCAGCGTGCCTTTTCCCCGGTTATTCAAATCATCCAATGTAAATGGCTTAAACCATATACTCATTAAAAGTCTACCAACAGAGGATTTGCCGCACAATTTTCCGTGGGCGTATCACGCCGTGTGAAAATGCGCTGATATTTTTTTATTTCTTTCAATTGTGATGCGGATTTCTCATGAGTGGCATCAAATTCGAATAAAAATCGATCGTAAGGACTCACATAGTGTTTATCAATGTCGTTATTCGCCATGGTGGATACCTTATCTGAAATGATGCTAGTAATTTTACCGATTTTTTATTAAAGTTACTACAAATTTACCCAAGAGAAACCCATGTCCATCAAAAAAGCAGAATTGCACGTTCATTTAGAAGGCACTATCACGCCTGCCATGGCTCACCAGCTGGCTGCACGCAATCACCTGGCCTTGCCGCCAGGTCTCATTGCTGACGATGGGAAAAGTTATCTCTCGCGTGATTTTTTACACTTTTTACAAGTCTATGACACGCTGGCGGCACTGATCAAAACACCGCGCGATTATTACGACATCACGTTCGATTATTTGCGTGCAAATGCGCTGGAAAACACCGTGTATGTGGAAATGATGTACTCACCCGATCACGCAGAACAAGTCAGCGGCGTCCCGTCCATTGAGCATTTACACGCCATTCAGCAAGCCATTGATGACGCAGAGGCTCAATTTGGCATCGTTGGGCGCATCATCATCACGGCGGTCCGGCATTTTGGCGTGGAGGCGTCCATTCGGGTGGCCGAACAAGCCGCTAAAGAATCGGTCCCTTGTGCAACCGGCTTTGGTTTAGGCGGCGATGAAATTAATTTTCCGCCCAAATTATTCAAAACGGCTTACCAAATTGCTGCAGAATCCGGATTGTATTGCACCGTTCATGCGGGTGAATTTGCTCCAGCAAGCGGCATGATTGAAGCCATCGAACATTTACCGATTCAACGCATTGGCCATGGCGTACAAGTCATTCACTCGCCAACGACCATCGCCTTACTGAAAGAACGCAACATTGCCTTGGAAATCTGCCCATCCAGCAACATCAAGCTCGGTCTGTTTCCAGATTTTCAGCATCACCCGCTCCCACAATTACTCGAAGCAGGCATTCGCATCAGCTTAAACTCAGATGATCCACCGTTCATGAGCACGACTCTCGCAGACGAGTACGCACGCGTTCAAAACGCATATCAATACAGCGATGCCACGATGGAGTCCATTACCGCCATGGCCATTGACTGTGCTTTTGTGGATGACGCCACCAAAGCGGCTTTGCACGCGAAGTAGTGTCTCGTCTTTGAAATGCACGGTAGTCGCTATTCGCCCGCCGCGTGTTCAATGCATAACCGTTTTAACGCCGGCCAATGATTAAAGACGCTCAATCCGAACCCGCGCAATGCAACAATCGGAGGCAAGGGATTGGCAAACAGCGTTTTTAATCCGCCCATTAACGCAATGGTTTTCCACACGGCATGTTTACGTTGGCGTTGGTAGGCGCCTAATGCCTGACTAGACCAAGGCATTGAATGGGGCCCTGCTTTTTTTGCATGGGCATCGAATAGAGACAGCCATGCCTCTAAATCCGCCAAACCCACATTAAGCCCCAGTCCCGCCAAAGGATGAATGGTGTGTGCCGCATCCCCCATTAACAACCAACCCGGGCCGCTATAACGGTCTGCATGGCGCATATGCAATGGGAATGCGTGTCGGGCACTGATGAGATGGCAGGCACCTAATGTCGATTCAAATGCTTGAGCGAGCGCATCAGCAAAGGCTTTTTCAGATAAAGCCATCAAGGTTTTTGCCCGTGAAGTGGACCAGACAATGGAACTGTGATGGGTATTCATCAAGGGGAGAAAAGCCAGTGGACCATCGGGAGTGAAAACTTGATAGGCGGTGTGCTGATGAGATTGTTCAGTCTCAATCCTGGCGACAATGGCGTCTTGATGGTACGGCCACGTGGTGATGGGTACGCCTAATAGGGCGCGCGTTTTAGACTGAGCGCCATCGGCCACAATCAATAACCGTGTACGCCAATGGGCCGTTTGAGTCTGCAGGGAGACGCCATCAGCGCTCGCTTGCACCGCGTTGACTCGGTGATCGGAGAGCAACTCAACGCCTAACGCGGTGGCCTCTTCCAGCAGCGCGTGTTTCAGCACCGACTCATCCAGAATCACGCCCAGTCGATCAGCTCCCATCGTGCGCGCGTCAAAATCAATGTGCGAGCCACTGACTCCATCCCAAACATGCATGTGTTGGTATAGAGAAATCTGTGTCGGCAGAATGCGCGACCAGACACCCAGCCTGTCCAGCAGGCGTTGTGAAGCCTGATTGAATGCATAAACGCGTGCGTTCGGTGAGCTCACATCGGGACTCAGCGAACCGGCATCAACGATGGCCACGGAAAAAGCGCGCTGCCGCATGGCAATGGCGGCACTGAGCCCCACAACGCCCCCGCCTACGATCATGACATCAAAGTCCAGTTTCATGGATGCAGTCCTCCTCACGCAATGCTATGCCACACACCAAATCTGGAATGATGCCTGCAAACCCACGCGCATAGCGCGTCAACAGATTCTTGAATAGCGGGATGTTGTCCAATGCCATCAAACCCGCACTGCGTGCAAAAGCCATGCCGGGTATTTTGCTGGTAAACAGTTCAATCAAACCATCGGTCAAGCGCGCCATGCTGGTTTGATCGTGATGACGCGACGCTTGATACGTCTCTAACATGTTGGCATGAATACCCTGCTGAACAATGCATTGCGCCAACATGGCCACGTCTCTTAACCCGAGATTAAAGCCTTGGCCGGCGACTGGATGCAAGGTGTGCGCCGCATTGCCGAGGAAGACAACACGCCCCATGACTTGTTGTGACGCCAGCACCTGCTGCAATGGATAAACCATCCGTTGGCCCACGCGCGTCAAACGCCCCAATGAATAACCAAAATCGCGTTGCAAGGCGGTTAAAAAATCACGTTCAGGCAAACGTGCCAAACGCTCCGCATCCTCGGATGGCAAAGACCAAACCAGAGAGGCGCGCAACCCCTTCAATGGCAACAAGGCCAAGGGCCCGGTCAAGGTAAACCGCTCGAATGCTTGCTGTTGATGGGGGCGAGCCAAGCCAATATTTGCCACCACAGCCTTCTGCGCGTAGGACTTGTTTTGGGTCTCAACGCCACACAACGCGCGCACCGTGGAATTCGAACCGTCTGCAGCGACGATGAGTGATGCGTGCACGGTGATATCGCCTGTTGAACGCGAAATGATCGCCGTTCCTTCTGCAGGGTTAATCGCCGTTAATTTAGCGGGTGCTAAAATATACTCATGGGGCAACAATGCATGCAATGCGGCACTGATATGCGGCAGCTCCACCACATAACCCAACGGATTGTTGGCATCACCACTCAAGCGTGCGCGGCCAAAGCGGTGTTGTTCGGAGACTTGAATGCCCTCGATCGGACAGGCCCATTCGCATAAGTGGGGCCAAACCTTGAGCATTTTTAAAATACGCACACTGGCGGGAGACAACGCCAAACTGCGTGCGTCAAAATCAGGGTGAATCTGATCGGAAAACGGTTTGGCATCCACCAATAACGGACGAAATCCGGCATCCACCAACGCAAGCGCTAGAGAGGCTCCAATTAACCCCCCTCCCACAATGAGAATATCTACTTCGAAATCAGCCACGCACCAACGCCTCTAAGTCATCCATCGCCACGGCCAACGCGCCGGTTAAATTGTCGTGGCCGTCTGGTGTCACGAGAATGTCATCTTCAATGCGCACGCCGATATTCCACCAGCGCGAGTCAACGCCCTCCAATCCTGCCGGAATGTACAAGCCCGGCTCAACGGTCAAGACCATGCCCGACTCCAGGGCTCGCCATTGCCCATCGATTTTATATCGACCACAATCATGCACATCCATCCCTAACCAATGTCCGGACGAGTGCATGTAAAACGGTTTGTAAGCCCCATCAGCGATGAGGTCATCCAACGAGCCATTCAATAGGCCTAACGAAACCAGCCCTTCGGTCAATATACGCACCATCGTACGCTGCATGTCATCCCAAACACCGCCTGGCCGAACGCAAGCCATGCCGGCTTGTTGGGCACGCAACACCAGATCATAGATCGCGCGTTGTTCTGCACTGAACTGCCCATTGGTGGGGTACGTGCGGGTAACATCTGCGGCATAGTGTTCAAATTCAGCGCCTGCATCAATCAACACCAACTCGCCGGGGATTAACGGCTGATTGTTATCCGTGTAATGCAAGACACACGCATTTTTTCCACCGGCAACAATGGAATCATAAGCGCTACTTCGACAACCCTGGCGGGCAAATTCGTAAACAATTTCCGCTTCCAACTGATATTCATAGTCCGCATGCGAACACGCTCGCATGGCGCGTTCGTGCGCCGTCACGGAAATATGAGCCGCTTGCTTCATGAGCGCTATTTCTGCTTCTGATTTAAATAGACGCATCTCACCCAGAATCGGGGCCAAATCACAAAAGCACTCAGGCGCCTGCTTGCCTTGACGCGCTTGGCCTTTCACCACACGCCAGGCGTCTAAAATACGTGCTTCCCAACTCGGAAAACGCCCCATGGCGTAATAAATCATGTGCGTGCCGGCCAGATAATGAGGCAAATGCACGTCCAGATCGGTTAATGGGTAAGCCTCACTGACCCCCAATACGTCGCAAGCGCCTTCTTGTCCTAAACGCACACCGCTCCATTGTTCTTCAGCAGGATTTTTAGGCCGATTAAACAAAATGCTGACGCTATTCTCCCCGGCGGTTACCAATAGCAATGCATCCGGCTCATTAAACCCCGTTAAATAATAGAAATCGCTATCTTGACGAAACCGGTAATGCGCGTCCCCATTGCGAAGGGCTTCATGTGCCGCAGGAATGATAGCCATCGCACCGAAGGGTAACCGGTGCGCCAACTGAGCACGACGAGCCGCATGTTCTTGTGATGTAATCATGGACACATCCTATGAATAAGGTTCAATGCTTCTCTTCAGCTTCTTGCAACCGGGGCTGATGAGCCATTAGATCGCTATAGATGTGCAATACGGCCATGCGTGCATACTCACTGATGTCAGTCAGCGCGCGCTCATCTTCTTCATCAAACAGCAACGATTCACAATCCAATTCTGCAAACTCGGTGATGTGTTCTATGGCCTCTTGTGCATCGTCGTCTTGGAACGCCTCTGCGTCAACCCCTGCCATTCGAATGCCTTGCGTGAACCCATCACACCACTCGGTAAATGACTGGACGCGATGCAACAAGGGCTCGTCGTCCTCTGGCAAGAGCAATTGGAACTCAAAACCGGCCCCTTCAATTTGCTGTTGACTGACCGCATACACCTCAAACAGAACCGGTGCTGCGGTTCTGATCACCGCATCATTTTGATGGGCCAACATGGCCCTCAAATACGCATCACCTTTTTGAGAGGCACCTGCGGATAAAAAACCACTCAAGATGCCATGCAGCTCGCTACCCGAAATAGAGAGGGCTAGCGATGCAATAGAATCCATGACGGTTTGGTAAAGAGGCAATGACAAAGGCGTGGCGTGGGTTGACATAGCAGGCTCGGTTAAAAAATTAAACAATGATCTTTATATAATACCTGATTTATCCGAACAAACCAAAGCCCACGCTCAATGCATGGGCGAATCGCTCGAGGCCAGCACGCCAACGTCTTTGTGAGCCAATTGGACGAAATCACCACGCATGGCCTGCAAAATCTGCTGCATCGTTAAAAATTGATGACTCAGCTGATAATATAAATCAGCCGAATGGCGTTCTTGCAACTCGCCGATGGTTAAATAAGCCGCTTGCCCCAGTCCTGTGAAATAATCCAGTTTAACGTGGTGACGGCTTGCGATTCCGGGAAAAAGACCGCACAGGAGGAGGCTTTTGTCCCCCACATCACGCAGCAATTCAATTTGTCGATGGCCATGGGTATTCATGGAGTTCAAGAAATCCAATGCTACAACTGATTCGATTAATTGCGTTGTTTGCGAGAAGCGCATTAATAAGAAGACCAAATAACTTTCCGTGCTTTCATTCAACACCAAGCGTGTAGAGGCTTGGGCCTCGTTCACCAAGGCATGCCATTGGCTGGTGTCCGTGGGGTGTAAGATCAATTGTTTCATGATGACTGACCTAATTGAGTGTCTCAATATAAGCTTAGCAACAATTAAGCGGCCTGGTATAGTGTCGTAAAAATAAATCAAAAAAACCTGGACTTGCTTGCAGGAATCGTGGTGGTTGGTCTATAATAGAACGACTTTTTTCAGATACCGAGTCTTGCTGCAGAATGGAAAATAGGAGTCAAGTCGCGATGTCCTCGCAATTGCAATCATTAACCCCCAATGTGCCGGTCGGCAGCATTGATGCCTACATTTATGGCGTGAATCAAATCCCCATGCTCACCGCTGAAGAAGAGTATGATTACGCACAACGTTTTCAAGACGACGGCGACGTAGAAGGCGCGCGCGCCTTGGTTCTTGCGCATTTGCGCTATGTCGTCCGCGTGGCCCGCGGGTATTTAGGGTACGGACTCGCACTCAATGATTTAATCCAAGAAGGCAATGTCGGTTTAATGAAAGCCGTGAAACGATTTGACCCCAAAATGGGGGTGCGGTTGGTCTCATTTGCGGTGCATTGGATTAAATCCGAAATTCATGAGTTTGTCCTGCAAAATTGGCGCATTGTCAAAGTGGCCACGACCAAATCTCAACGAAAATTATTTTTTAACCTGCGTCACATGAAAAAACGATTAGGCTGGATGAACACAGAAGAAATTGATGCAGTCGCCCGCGATTTAGGCGTGAGCCGTGAAGATGTCTTGGTCATGGAGCAACGTTTAAATGCCATGGATGCCTCTTATGATGGAGATAGTTCAGACGATGATGAGGAATCGCATCATAAGACCTCACCCGCAGGCTATTTGGCCGCGGCCAATAGCGATCCGGCTCAATTGGTTGAACAAAGCGATGGCGGCATACAACGCCGTGAAAAACTGCATTTAGCCTTAGCACGTCTTGATGAACGCAGCCAAGAAATCCTGCAGCAACGCTGGTTACTGGATGATAAAGCCGTTACATTGCATGCACTGGCTGAGCAATATGGCGTCTCTGCCGAACGTGTTCGTCAATTGGAAAAAAACGCCATGAAGAAATTACGTGAGTACATGGATAACGAAGGAGCTTAAGGATCGAGCTCGGAATCACTTCCGTTTCTTGCGCAAAGCTGATGATTCGCTTGACGCGATCCTAAGCCTTGTCCAATTGCAATTGAAGCATCAACACCTCATCACGCAGTGCCGCCGCTTGTTCAAACTCCATATTTTTGGCATGCGCATGCATTTGCTTTTCCAATGCATGAATGCGCTTAACCAATGCATCCGCTGACAACACTTCACGCGCGTCCTCTGTTTCAGTCGCCCTACTTTTTCTCAAACCCACATGGGCGCTCTCCATGATGTCATCCACCGATTTCAAAATACCTTGAGGGGTGATGCCATGCTCTAAGTTAAAAGCCGTTTGCTTGTCGCGACGGCGTTGGGTTTCGTCAAGGGCGCGCTGCATGGAGCCGGTGATGCGGTCCGCATAAAAGATGGCACGCCCATTGATATGGCGAGCCGCCCGTCCAATGGTTTGAATTAAAGACCGATCGGATCGCAAAAAACCTTCTTTGTCCGCATCAAGAATCGCGACCAACGACACTTCGGGCATATCCAGCCCTTCCCGCAACAAATTAATACCCACCAACACATCAAACACGCCCAATCGCAAATCACGGATGATTTCTACGCGCTCAACGGTATCAATGTCCGCATGCAAATAGCGCACTTTGATTCCTTGCTCACGCAAATAATCCGTCAAATCTTCCGCCATTCGCTTGGTTAAAGTGGTCACCAATATACGCTCACCCAGTGCCGAAACCTGGCGTATTTCAGACAGCAAATCATCCACTTGATTGGTGACCGGTCGAATAGTGACGGGCGGGTCAATCAATCCGGTGGGACGAACCACCTGTTCTGCAATATGGTCTGCATGGTCTAGCTCGTATGGCCCGGGCGTTGCTGAAACATAAATGGTTTGCGGCGATCGGGCTTCAAATTCCTCAAAACGCATGGGGCGATTATCCAGTGCTGAAGGCAGTCGAAACCCATAGTTCACCAAGGTTTCTTTGCGTGCGCGATCACCACGGTACATCCCGCCAATTTGCGGCACCGTCACATGCGACTCATCAATGATTAATAGCGCATCCGCGGGCAAGTAATCAAATAACGTCGGTGGCGGCTCACCGGGACCCCGCCCCGATAAGTAGCGTGAATAATTTTCAATACCAGAGCAATATCCCAACTCCAGCATCATCTCAATATCAAAGCACGTGCGTTGCTGTAGGCGTTGGGCTTCTAACAATTTATGATCGGCATCAAACGTGGCCAACCGTTCTTGCAGTTCTTCTTTCACCCAGTCAATGGTCTGCAAAATGCGCTCTCGTGGAGTGACGTAATGGCTTTTCGGAAAAATAGTCACCCGAGGCAAGCGATGAAACACTTCGCCAGTCAATGGATCAAAACACGCTATGTTCACGACCTCGTCATCAAACAATTCAATGCGGGTCGCATTTTTCTCCTCATCCGCCGGAAAAATATCAATGACATCGCCCTGCACACGAAATTGTCCACGCGACAAGGTTTGCGGGCTACGAACATATTGCAGTTCAGCCAATCGCTTTAAAATATTTCGTTGGTCACACCGTTCTCCGCGAGACACATGCAAGACCATCCGTAAATAAGAATCCGGATCGCCCAAACCGTAGATGGCTGATACTGTCGCCACAATAATGGCATCTTTGCGTTCAATGAGCGCCTTCGTGGCGGAAAGACGCATTTGCTCAATGTGTTCGTTAATCGACGCATCTTTTTCAATGAAGGTGTCTGAGGCAGGTACATACGCCTCCGGCTGATAATAATCATAATAAGAGACAAAATATTCCACTGCATTGTCAGGAAAAAATGCCTTGAATTCGCCATACAATTGCGCGGCCAGCGTTTTATTCGGGGCCATGATCATCGTCGGCCTTTTCACCGCCTGAATCACATTCGCAATGGTGTATGTTTTTCCAGAGCCCGTAACGCCTAGCAAAACCTGGCGCGATAAACCGGCACGCACACCCTCCACTAATGACGCGATCGCCACAGGTTGATCGCCCGCAGGTTGGAAATCAGCCTTAATTTTGAATACATTTTTCATCATTTAAACTGTACCACACCGACTATCGAATCAATATTATAGAGGCATTTCCATTATTTACAAAAAAGTAACGCAATTTACTCTCAGGGCTCTTG
>JAOAUO010000090.1 GCA_030157565.1 Legionellaceae bacterium | reverse complement strand
TGAATTTTCCCTGCTACAAAAATTACTCGAAAATGACGGCCAGGTCTTATCACGCGATCAGTTAATGCAAAGCATTTATGGCTGGGAAGATGATGTGGACAGCAATACCCTCGAGGTCCATATTCATAATTTACGAAAAAAACTCAATGCCACGTTTATCCGAACCATTCGGGGTGTTGGATACATGGCCGAAAAGAAAGACCAAACGTGAAAGTCTCAATACGAAAATTTTTACTGATTAATCTCCTGCTGGCTATTTCGATCACCACTTCTCTCACGGCCATTGGTAATTATTACCTCGACCAAAAAGACATTCAAGAACACCTAGATACCCTGATGGCGGTTTCCGCGCTATCTTATCAAGCATTATTAGGAGATGATTTAAGTGAGCGCCCGCTGGCTAAAATTCAAAAAAATTTAGAAGCCATTCCGCGAAAAATAGAACTGGCTTATCCGAGACCTCACCTGTCCGAGCAACCCCCTGAATACTATCTAGATAAATTCAATTTCCAAGTTTGGACGGATGATGGCAAATTATTATTACACTCCACTAGCGCGCCCAAAATACCCTTGAGTGCGAATACCGATGGCTTTAGCAATAATCGGGTGAATCAACAAAAATGGCGTGTATTTACCTCTCACAACCCGAAAGCCCACATCAATATTGTGGTCGCGGAGCGTAATGATGCCCGCAATGAGTTAGGGCAACGCATTGCGCAAGATGACATCTACATCATGCTGCTCACGTTTCCATTGTCGGGCCTGCTCATCTGGATCATCATTGGACGCGGATTAAAAAGCCTAGACACGGTCGCCGAAGAGGTCGCAAACCGTGCTCCCAGTCATTTGGAACAAGTCAATTTAACGGATGTGCCGGACGAAATCAAACCGCTCATTGATGAATTAAACAAACTATTTTTCCGATTAAAAGAAGGGTTTGAACGCGAAACACGCTTCACCGCAGACGCCGCACACGAATTACGCACACCGCTTGCCGCACTGAAAACACAAGCGCAAGTGGCGCTCAACAGCAGTCATATCGATGAAAAGAATACAGCCCTTCAAAAATTATTAGCCAGCGTCAACCGGAGCACTCACATTGTGCAGCAGCTCTTAATCATGAGCAAACTCGTTCCAGAGTCGGCGAGCATCAACGACTTGGATGCGGTGAACTTGATCATCGTCACGCGAGACATATTGGCCATGATAGCCCCCATGGCCATCGAAAAACACATTGAATTGGAGTTTGAATCCGATAACGAAACGCCCACCTTTTTAGGAAACGCCACCGCCATCGGTATTTTGATTCGAAATTTAGTCGATAACGCGATTCGTTATTCAAATGAAAAGGGTCGCGTGGTGGTCCGCGTTCATCTGGAAGGACAAGAACTGGTTCTCTCTGTAGAAGACAATGGACCCGGGATCCCGACCTCATTACAACCGCGCGTTTTCGAACGGTTTTTTCGCGTACTTGGCAACAAAAGCCCCGGCAGCGGATTAGGCTTGGCGATTGTTCAACAGATTTGTGCGCTGCACAACGCACGCGTGGTCCTTGAGTCACCGAGTGTTGGTACAGGGTTGATTGTGAGCGTGTTTTTTCCACTTCCGTTAAAGCGTTAAAAAAAAATTTGTACGACATGGCATGCAAAAACACGCATGTCATGTCGTACAAATAGAATCAGCGCCTCACTCTTTAGAGAGCTCCGTGTATTGATTCGACTTTTAACAGGCCGAACATCACGTCATTGGTGAAAAGCCCTGAGCGGGACACGCTTCTTTTCGCTGATGGTTGGACGTGCCGCTTGATGCAAAATATCCCATGCTTCCGAGACCTAAAATACATGCACCTCCAATCGCCAGCCCTGGAAGAGGGAATAGCAAGCAAACTGCGAGCAGGATGGCTCCAGCCAGTATCGCTAAACCACACAGGCATTTAAAATAGAAAGCCCAATCAGGATCTTCTTTTTTTTCAGAAGAAGAAAAATAGCGTTCTTTATGGTTTACGGCTGGAGTAATGGGAGTGTTTGATAAAGCGTTTATGGATTCCTCTGGAAATAATGCTGGTATGCAATGTAATATTTTCGCCTCATCCTCCTGATTAAAACACATCAATTCCTCTTGTATCGGTGATTCGACCTCCATTAAGCCCTCAAGGGTTTTGTTAGGTAAATCGTCCAATGTTTCGCAAAGTAACGCATGTTCAGTCTCATTTAACAAGCAATGCTGAGTGATTAAGATTTTTTGATTGACTTCATCCACCACATACGATGTAAGCAATACGCTCAACATGATTGGACTATAAGTATGAATTTGTGGTGCCGTGGGAATAGGCTGCTCTCCCGGCCAACCATACCCATGTACGGCTTGAAGATTTAGCCAATATGAATTTACACCCAGTGTGTCGCGTTTTTCTAGCATCATTGCCGTATAATTTGCCAGCCTGATCGAATTTGGCCAATAATAACACGTTTTTACCCACAGGGCGAATGGGGATGAATGATCACGACCTCCCCGCCAATACTTGCAGTGCCTGACGAATCAACTGCTCACAAGTCATTTGACCATCATCCATTTTATTCACCACTTTGGTGGCTTCCTGCCGCTTATACCCCAAAGCCTCTAAGGCACTAATTGCCTCATCCTGCTGAGTCATACTAGGCGCTGGCTGCCCATTCGGTGCTTTTGCATAGGGCAGTTGTTGAATGCTATCTTTCATTTCAACCACCAAGCGCTCCGCTGTTTTTTTACCAATGCCCGGCAATTTGGTTAGCAAGGCGGTATTTTGCTGGTCGATGCACAGAATAAATTCATTGGGACTGATGCTAGAGAGAATGGCAATGGCCATTTTGGGGCCCACACCGTTCACTTTAATCAGTGCTCTAAATAACGCGCGCTCTTGCCGGTCAATAAAGCCATACAACAGCAGCGCATCTTCGCGCACGATGGTATGCACATGCAATTCTATGTGGCCTGCTGCTGCTTCCAACTGGAAAAAAGTGGGCAACGATGTTTCTACGTCATAACCCACGCCATTGACATCCACCACCAGCTTTCCGGGTTGATGCTTGTCTGCAACCCGACCGCTTAACCAACCGATCATCGAACGCGTCTCCGTGTTGTGCGCCGTACACTGGCGAGGCCATTTCGCATGTGGCTGTGGCAAATGGCAATGCCTAAGGCGTCCGCGGCATCACTTTGAGGCGCGCTGTTTAACATCAATAAATTCACAACCATGTGTTTCACTTGTTCTTTTTGAGCGGCACCATAGCCCACCAAGGATAATTTCACTTCACGCGCAGAATACTCGCTCACCGCAACGCGATGGGACGCACAGGCCACCATGGCCACTCCCCTCGCGTGCCCTAATTTTAAAGCAGAGCTCGGATTTTCATGCATAAAGACCTCCTCAATGGCCACTTCATTGGGGCTGAATTTTTCCATTAACAGGCATATGCCATTGAATATTTCCAGCAACCGAACGCTTAATTCACCATTCGTGGTTCGAATACACCCACTGTCAATGTATTGCAATTGACGGTTAGACTCTCGGATGATTCCGTATCCCGTAATCCGCGATCCCGGATCAATCCCTAAAATAATGGTCATTACTCAGCCGGCTCGATAGGCAACGAAGCCCATTCTGCGTTGCTATAGACGGTTTGTACATCGTCTAAATCTTCTAGCGCATCAATCAATTTTTCAACCGATTCCGCCATTTCTTTTTCCAAAGGAATGCTAATCTGCGCACGCATCGTGATGTGAGAATGTTCCAATTCGAAATGAGACCCTTGCAGGGCCGCGATAACCCGGTGATAGGATTCAACCGGCGTAATCACCTCCAACTGCCCTTCATCCAAACTCACATCATCCGCCCCGGCTTCAATGGCTACGTCCATGGCTTGCTCTTCTTTCAAGGTAGGAGCCAATAAAATTTCGCCTTGTTTTGTAAACAAATAAGACACCGAGCCATCTGTTCCTAAATTTCCGCCATGTTTAGTAAACGCATGCCGCACTTCAGACACCGTGCGGTTTTTATTATCCGACAGGCAATCAACCAATATGGCAATCCCGCCCGGACCATACCCCTCATAACACATTTCCACCATGTTCGCGCCATCCAAGCCACCCACTCCACGCTTGATGGCATTGTCAATGGTGTCCCGCTTCATATTCGATTTGAGCGCTTTGGTAATGGCATCACGCAATCGCGCATTAGCAGACTCATCCGCACCACCGGTTCTGGCTGCAACTGAAATCTCCCGAATCAATTTTGTGAAAATTTTTCCACGTTTGGCATCTTGAACGCCTTTACGAAATTTAATATTCGCCCATTTACTGTGACCTGCCATGCAAACACCTTACTATTTAGTTTAAATAGGGTGATGATTATACATTAGAGTTTGGACAAAGCGAGATGCAAAAACACGCGGGGCATTTCGCCCCAATATGAAGCACTCATCTCTCTTTAAAGCGCCGATTGCATGGATGCGTGCGAATCCTTTATCAAGTCTTTCAATACCTGAACACTCTCCCTAGGATTACGATTTTTATCAAAAAAACCAAATGCTTTTGTATTGCCTTCATTCCATTCATAATTATCGCAGACGGTCCAAAGATAGGTGCCCTGAATATCAATCCCTTTGGCAATCTGCTTCTGAATGACATCGAAATACAATGGCAAAAGCTGTTGTCGTAATAAATCACTCTGATCAGCCACACCTGTTTCTGTAATATAAATCGGCTTATTCAGTGTGGCTACTTGATCAAGAGCGTCGGATAGACCATCCGGATCAAGTGGTAAATACATATCCCCCATCACTTGATTTGAACGACATGTGGCGCCATATCCATTATCCAAATTTGGGCCGACGATAGGATTGGCATAAAAATTCAAACCAATAAAATCATTGGCGTTGCATGCTCGTTCATCGTGGTAATGAACACCCTCATTGAAGGATATATCGTAATCAAAATGACCTGTTTTAAAAAAATCAATGACTAAATCATTGGTGAGGGGATTGAACAGATTCGTAAGAAAATAGGCGATTGGGTCAAACCAATATAACGGTTTAAATTTTAAAACATTATGCACAATCCCAATCTGGAACTCTGTACCATTGGCTAATGGTTTCAGTGCATGGTAGACATCAACATGTGCTTTAAGCAAGTTTTTAAGCACGCATGTTGTTTGGGTAAAATTCCCAACGATATGCGGAGGAAATTTTCCAAGAAAATAGCCCATAAACGCTTGAACTGCCGGTTCATTAATTGTACACCACAACGAAACTTTCGATGATAGAGATGAAAACACATGCTGGCTAAAAGCAACAAAATGTTTGATATTTCCCTCTTGTTCAAACCCACCCAGTTCGGTGAACCAAAGCGGTTCATTGAAATGATACAGCGTTAACATCGGTTTGATTTTACGATCCAGACAAGCGTCTACCAGTTTGTGGTACTGAGCGATCACTTCACGATTAAATGTTCCTTTTTGGGGCTCAACATGGCTCCATTCAATGGATACTCGATAGGACTCGATGCCCATATTTTTCATCAAATCTAAATCCTGTTCATATTGATCCCAATGCGGTTGTGGCTGTGTCGAATCAGGAACAAAGCCTCTCTTGGCGGCCTCAGTCCAGTTTGATGACCCGCAGCGATCGCCTGATGTTTGAAACATCGAACTGGCAAAACCGATCATCGGTTTTCCTGTTTTAGTGTGCATACCGAACCCCGTTCATTTATATTTGGTTTGAATTCATCGCCGTTTTAATCATTTATGATATAACCTGTAGAGGGTTATTCGTGAGAGACGATGACCACTATAATGGATGGGATGATTTTAAATGACTGCAGCAGTAATTGCTACGCACGCGCTCGAACTGGAAGCGAGTTTTCGTTGAGATATACAGCGCACGGTGAATCGTGACGAACAACTGGATGACAAATCATAGCGATATGCTAATATCAATACATTCCCTATTCGAGCCTAAAAAACATGAGCATCAGTCTGTTTGACTTATTTTCCATCGGCATTGGCCCATCTAGCTCACACACCGTGGGCCCCATGCTAGCGGCTAACGCGTTTGTAGTATTACTCGAAACGAATGGACACTTCACTAAAACGCAACGTATCAAAGTCGAACTCTACGGCTCCTTAGCACTCACGGGCAAAGGGCATGCGACGGATCGAGCCATATTAAACGGATTAGAAGGAAAATCCCCTGAATCCGTAGTACCTGAAAGCATGGTGCCGCGCATGAACGCCATTATCGCAAACCAGACGCTCAAACTCGCCGGCACAAAAGACATCCCCTTTCATGAAGCCCGTGATTTCATCATCCTACAAAAAGAACTGCTGCCTAAACATACAAACGGCATGCGTTTCACCGCGTATGATGCAGAAAACCATCCCTTGATAAGCCAGGTTTATTATTCGATTGGCGGCGGTTTTATTCTCACGGAAGAAGCATTCGATTACCCCGCCATTGACCCACACCCAGCCCCCTACCCGTTTGAAACCGCACAAGCGTTACTTGATCAGTGTAAAAAAAACAACCTGTCTATTGCTGAACTGATGATGAAAAATGAGCAGACCTGGCGCGATACAAAGGCCATTCATGAAGGGATCTTAGGCTTGGCGCAAGTCATGACGGATTGCATCGACAGAGGTTGCCATCATCCAGGCATTCTACCCGGCGGCTTAGAATTGAAACGTCGCGCACCGGATTTGTATCAAAAAATAATCGAAAACAAATGTGTGCCCAGTATTTACGAACGCTCTGACATCATGAACCGCTTAAATCTCTATGCCATGGCAGTCAATGAAGAAAATGCGGCCGGTGGGCGCATTGTGACCGCGCCCACGAATGGGGCGGCGGGTATTATTCCTGCTGTTCTTAAATATTGCCAAGATGCCCATAAAAAATTACTGCATGAAGACGTTTACACTTATTTTTTAACCTGTGCTGCCATTGGTATTCTTTATAAAAAAGGCGCGTCCATTTCAGGTGCTGAAGTAGGATGCCAAGGAGAAGTCGGCGTCGCATCATCCATGGCCGCAGCGGGACTCACCGCCGTATTGGGGGGCACGATAGACCAAATCGAAAATGCCGCTGAAATTGCCATGGAACATCATTTAGGCATGACCTGCGACCCGGTCATGGGACTCGTGCAAATTCCATGTATTGAACGCAATGCAATGGGCGCTGTAAAAGCCGTCAACGCATCACGCATGGCCTTGATTGGAGACGGTCAACACAAGATATCGCTCGACAAGGTCATCAAAACAATGAAACAAACCGGCAAGGACATGAAAAGCATTTACAAGGAAACATCTTTGGGCGGATTGGCCGTTAACATGCCTGAGTGCTGAGTTGGGCCTTTAATGCGCATAGACATTCTATTAATGACTCCGCCGAAGAAGCAAAACGGATACATCGAAATAGGATCTATTACGTAACGTCCATTCAGCAGAAAGCTGGTTGTGAAACGATTGCAATGTCGGTCTATTGTCAGGATTTTTATCCAATGCACCTTGAATAAACGTGTTGATTGATGGATAAATACTTATCAATTTTTGTAATGACCGCCTGTTATTCATAAGGTCCCGAAGCATTTTTCCAAATGAAAACACATCTTGGTTGATATGCGGTTTTAAATCGCCTTTAGGGCATATCCGTTCTGGTGCGAAATAATCAGCCTTCTTATCGTGCGTGATACGGGCTTTAGATGCGGTCACAGCATAGGACCATCCAAAATCGATCAATTGAGCCTTTTTATATCGACTATCAATATAAAGATTGCTCTCTTTGATATCCCCATGAATAATCCCCTGATCATGAAGCGAGATCAGAGTCTTTGTCATCAGTAAAATGAACGAAACGGCTGTATGTTCAGATAAAAGGTTGTTGAACACATCGCCCGCTCTTTCGCCTGGAACCACGGGCATAATGATACGCGAGGCGTAATGTTTTTCACTGTCAGATGCAGCAAAGAACAGATGACTGTCATGGTTCTCTGGGTATGCTTGCCTGATAAACTCAACTTCATCCCGAAGTTCAGCGCATTGTTCTTTGATTTCATCTTCGTCGGCAGCATGGAGATTTTCGTGTGGCATACTTTTGACGGCGAGCGTTTGTCCATACGAATTGCTAAATTGCCTGACCACCCCATTCCCCCCCCGACCTAACTCGCGCTTCGCTTCATAGTCTGTAACAAGGCCCTGTTGCCAATCAATGCCTAAACAAAAAGAAGGACGTCGTCCGGACAGTCTGTAGTGGAAGTCAATCGAGTCTTTTTTTTTCGGGCTGGTTGTCTCTGAAACATGGCGCAGTAATCCCCTGATTTTGGGGTGACTCAAAAGCCAACCGGCATTTTTTTTCTCTCGCTTCAGAAGGAAAAGTACTTCATTCTCTGTACGAATACGTTCCAGCTCTTCTGCCAGGCTTAACCTTTCCGGCACGTCTTGCTCGGTTATGCATGAGCCATCATGTGTCCCCAAGGCTTCTGTTTGAGCCGCTTTATTCTCTGTTAATGCGGTAAAATCAAGTACTGTTTGTTGACGCTTCATTGACCTTGACCACGCTCATAAACGGATAATTATCATCCTATTATTTTTTTGAAGTTTGGACAAGCGACATTCAAAATACGCACCTTGTGTTGTCAGAGCCCAATAAAGTTCGCAAGGCCTCTGTTAAATAACATAATACGTGCCAATCGCAATCGTCCGATTGTAAGGCAGCTGATAAAAATCAATGTTTAAATTGGCTGAATAATTTCGGACTAAGAAAGCAAATAGTTTTTCCTGCCAGAAAAACCACAAGGCGTGATGTGTGCGCGAGGCAACAACATTCGGGATTTCAATAAAATACATGGCGGTGCTAATATCAACGGGAAATGGGAGCAATTGACGATCATTGGCTACATACAGCGCCTGAGGAATAGAGACCGTGTCCATAAACCCATAATGCAAGGTTAATTCACAAATATTGTTTTTTAAACAATTGATCTGAAATCGATCGGTCGAAGGCACATAAGGGATGTTCTCCACTTTATAATTAAGGATTAATATATGCTCTGGCAAGGTCCGGTTTAGCTTTAAAAAATGCAAAAAACTGCCCCCGCTGTTGTCATAAATATCCGTAATAAAAATGGCCAGTGTATCCGGAAGCAGGTGAATACTTTTATAATCCAATTGCTTTAATATTTTTGAAAACGCTTCTTTTTTCATGTAATAGGTTTGGTTTAAATACCGTCGTCCCATGTCCCATGTGTACATGATAAACGCACAGGCTGCGGCAAACGCAAGGGGAACCCACCCGCCTGTCATGAGTTTTTCCAGGTTCGCGCCTAAAAATGCGGTATCAATCATGCCCAGAAAAAAAACCAATCCAATGACCGCGAAGAGGTTCCAGCGCCTGTTGTGAATGACAAAATAAATCACCAACATGCTGGTTAATAACATGACGCAGTTCACTGCAATACCATATGCATGCGTCAGAGCATTTGCATTTTCAAACGTGAGAACCAATAAAAAAGTGCCGATGGCCAAAATTAAATTCATTTGTGGAATATAAATTTGTCCACGTTGAAAGCCTGATGTTTGCACAATCGGAAGGTGTGGATAAAGGCCTAACAACACGGCCTGCTTCGTCAAAGAAAATGTCGCCGAAATAACCGCTTGTGATGCAATAATCGTCGCTATGGTTGCAAGAACCATCAACGGAACAGCAAACCAATCGGGAGCAAGCATATAGAATGGATTTGCAATGGCTTCAGGGTGCTCTAATAAATACGCCCCTTGTCCGAAATAACTGAGCAATAAACAAGGGAGCACGACTATAAACCATGTTAAACGAATCGGGGCTTTACCGAAATGTCCTAAATCAGCGTAGAGTGCTTCACCACCTGTCATCACCAAGAAAACCCCGCCCAACAACGCGTAACCTCGCCAGCCATTATGATAAAAGAACTCAAATGCATAATAGGGATTAATGGCCTTCAAAACGACCGGATGATGAATAATATGGATCCCGCCTAAAATGGCTATCGTGCCAAACCAAATAAAAATAATCGGACCGAACACCACGCCTATTTTGGCCGTTCCAACGGACTGCATATAAAATACAAAAAACAACACAACGCATGTTAAGGGAATAATCCAGGATGAAAATACCGGCGCAAACACATTGACCCCTTCCAGGGCACTGATCACGGAAATGGCGGGTGTTAACATGCCATCACCCAGCATCAAACCTGCGCCTAAAATACCAATGATCATGAACAATTTCGATGGATTGCTGTTTTTACGTTTAATCAAGGCCGACAACGCCAAAATACCGCCTTCGCCATCATTGTCTGCACTGAGCAAAATAATCAGGTATTTAATCGAAATCACCAGGATAAGAGACCAAAAAATAAGGGACAAAACACCCAAGACATCGATTAAATTAATCGGCACATTGCCCAATGATTCTCGAAGCGCATACAACGGACTCGTTCCAATATCACCATACACCACGCCGAGTGCCGCCAGTGACAGCGAAGGGAGTGTCTGGGGAGCCATGCTAGGGGTTGATTTCAAGAGATAGATCCGTGTCTAATCAATAGAAAAAGCATACCAGTAGTACCATTCCAATGCAATTTTGTCATAAGCCGGCTCCACTTCATTGCGTAATGATAATAGATGCTGAATAATGGTTACTGAAGATGAATGCTGACAGGAGTGGAGTAATGGGATTGGTTAAAACACATGTTCGCCAAATGGCCTTTGTGGGTCTGCTATCCTTGATACTCATTGGTTGCGCGAATAAAGCCCAGTTCCATCCACCGTTCAATGATTTTCGCCCCCCCTCACACCCATTGAAACGAACCGTGGCAGCCATTGGCGGGCATGTGGGGGTTGGCGTAGGTCT
>JAOAUO010000089.1 GCA_030157565.1 Legionellaceae bacterium | reverse complement strand
CTGTTGGATAGGGATGGGTCGGTAGTGCGTCTTCCATGCGCGTCGCGAGATAGCTTAATAGATGCAGGCCTTCTCGATATTTAAATGCATGCAACAGTGTTCTCAAGGGCTCTTCAAATCGATAAGCGGTCAAGACGGCATCAATGGCGGGTTTTTTTTGAATGCATCGGCCGCATACTAAAAAGGACGAATCGGGCAAGGGTTCTGCGCAATAACGGCAAGCAGGTCCTAAGGGCGTGAGCAGTGCGTCACATTCAGTGCAAATGGCCAAGCGACTGGTGTGGTATTGTTGGCATAAGCTACAGATGGCAGGCAGCCTAAATAATTGTGTTATACTCGCAATTTTACGGCGCATGCGCGTTGGATTTCCTGAGCGATTCCTTTTTCACATGATGAATGAAACCACCCAAATTTGCAATGCGTTCAATGCGCATGCAGCGGATTATGAACGTGCCGCTACCGTTCAAATGGAAATAGGCGAACGCCTGTTTGAGCGCCTTTCCTTTTTAAACATCAAGCCACGCTTTGTGCTGGATCTAGGATGCGGGCCGGGTGTTTTTTCGGCGCGTTTAAAAAAATATTACCCCAACGCACAGATCATCGGTTTAGACTTGGCATACAATATGCTGGTTTGTGCCCAACAGAAACAGGGTTGGCGACGTAAATGGGGATTGGTCAATGCGGACATGACCGCGTTGCCTTTTGCATCGGGTGTTTTTGATTTGGTGTTTGCCAATCAGGTGATTCACTGGTCAAACCCGTTGTCTGCCGTCATGAGCGAACTCAATCGCGTCATGCGTCCAGAAGGGTGCTTGATGTTTTCGACATTAGGCCCTGATACGTTCAAAGAATTGCGCCAGGCTTTTTCCACGGCGGATACTTATGCGCACGTGAATGTATTTCCGGACATGCATGACGTGGGTGATTGCTTGCTCGCTGAGTATTTTCTAGATCCCGTGGTGGATATGGAGATCTTAACGGCCCATTTTACGAGCCTGCCAGCCTTGCTTCATGCATTGAAGGCACAAGGCGTGCGTAATGTGAATCCTGCACGTAATCAAGGGCTAACAGGAAAAAAATCATGGCTTCGTTTTGAACAATCAATGGCCGTGCAGTCGACTTCTTCGGGGAAATTTCCATTAACGTATGAAGTGGTTTATGGGCACGGATGGAAAGGCGCGCAACGCCGAACGAGTCGAGGCGTTGAAACATCGATTTCAGTTTCGAGCTTGAAACGCCAATTTTAAGGGACAATCATGGCATTTATTAGTCGTTATGTGGCTCATCAACCCGATGCACAAGGGTATATTCATTACACGGAAGAAGAACATGACGTTTGGAGGCAATTATTTGAGCGGCAAATGAAACGCTTACCCGGTCGTGCTTGTGATGAATTTTTGCAGGGTTTAGAGACATTGGCATTGGTTCCTGACCGCATTCCACAATTGCCTGATGTCAGCTGTTGCTTGATGGCATTAACCGGTTGGCAGGTTGTACCCGTTGCGGCGTTGATTTCCGCACGTGAATTTTTTGAATTACTGGCCAACCGCTGTTTTCCCGCGGCCACATTTATTCGCAGCATGGAAGAACTGGATTACGTCACCGAGCCTGATATTTTTCATGAGCTATTTGGGCACTGCCCCATGTTAACGCAGCCCGTGTACGCTGATTTCATTCATGATTACGCCGGTTACGTCTTATCGCAGCCTGAATCAGAATGGCCGCTGCTTCAACGATTATTTTGGTTTACGGTTGAGTTTGGATTGATTCAGACTCCGAACGGATTGCGTGCATATGGGGGCGGGATTTTATCGTCTATCAGCGAAACGGCGTACAGTGTTGAAAGCGAGCAGGCCTTGCGTGTTTTTTTCAATCCATTGGTGGTATTTCGGACACCTTATCGGATCGATCAATTGCAACCCATTTATTTTGTGATTCATCACTACCAGCAATTGTATGATTGTGTGACCGATCACTTGCATGCATTGATTCAGCGTGCCCACGCATTGGGTGAATACCCACCATTTTTTCCCGCAGACGAAAGCAACCCGTGTGTGCACATTCATGCC
>JAOAUO010000088.1 GCA_030157565.1 Legionellaceae bacterium | reverse complement strand
AGGTAATCCACACAAAGCAGATAGCTCATTTTCAGTCATCATGAAATCCATTCGTTGCTCACTCTATTGTCCTGTCGTTTTAAAACTCGTTTTATGCTATCGTTGCACTTATGATTGTCTTAATAAAAGAAACTTTACGACATAAAACTCTATTTGAGTATTTTTATAAACTAAATTTAACACAAAAAGAGTATTTGTCAATACCGCTTATTTAATTATTTGGCCATAGAATAACCTTATGAATATTAAAGAGAAAATTGGATCCCGCATTAAAAAAGAGCGTTTGGCGAACGGTTTGACGAGAAAGGCGCTTGCGGAGTTAACAGACAATTTAAATGTTTCGCGCATCAATAATTACGAACGAGGCGAACGCACCCCAGGCCCTATAGAGATAAAACAGCTAGCGAAAGCATTAGATGTTTCCCCCTCGTTCTTAATGTCTTTATCTGATGATAAGCATGGGAAATTAAATAAAACACCTGGTACGGGTGCTCTAATTCCGTTGCTAGATTACAAAAAAGCGAATAACCCAAGGTTGTTTGTGCAAGAAATTAGAGAGGGGATGGCGACAGAAGAGCTCACATTCATACCCATCAATGCAGAGGCTGCATCCAAGATAAGTGAATCTGCCTTTGCCTTGCAGGTGAAAGACGTCAGCATGTCTCCAGAATTAAAACTAAACGATGTCCTGATATTTGATCCAGATATCAAACCAAGTCCCAGTGATTTCGTTGTTGCTAAAGTGGCGACACAAGAAGAAGTGGTTATTCGAAAATACAAACAGCTGTCTACTTCAGAATCACACCAAGACATCGAACTCATTGCGCTGAACGATGATTGGGCGAATATACGAATGAATATTGATAATCCTGGCGAAGTGATCGGTACGTTAATTTATTTGACACGGAAGGTGAAACTAAACGTGTAATGACCGAATAGGCTAAGTCGTACGACTGTTCTTCCTTCTGTTTTTGTTTTTCTACAATCGAAAGCGATTAAGCACTACGCTAATTTTTTACATCCATGCCCCCTTATTCCAAGTCCATCAAAAAAAGATTTTAAGCCGATTTTAATCGGCCTTAACTTACTCTTCTTTCTTATGTTAATCAAAATACAAACATCTTTTCTTTTTTTAATCATATGAATCCTCAGATCACATAATCGAGTAAAATAATTTGCAATGACAAGCTCGTTATGATATAAAAATAACTCGTTTTGAGCATTAATTAGGGATGCGAATATGATAGCCCATGGACTAACCCTTCATACTACTAATGCACCACCCATTCGTACATTGAACATCATTGAAGCGTCTCAATTTCTTGGTGCACACAAAGAAACGGTCAGGAGATTAGCTGCCACTGGGAACATCCCAAGTGTAAAAATTGGCAAGGGATGGAGATTTATCGAACAAGATCTTGTGATCTACATGCGCTCTAAGTATGCTCGCGATGTTACATTGCAAGACGCTGTTCATAGGAGTAATGAAGAATGGCGCTTTACAAAAGGAACTCAACTTGGTGGGTTAGCTTCACCCATAAGGGACAAAGAATACAACGAAGCACTGGGTCTAGCGATAAGGTAGCGGCTCAAGAATACCATGACAAACTCAAATCTGAGCTGTGGGGTATCACAAGGCTTGAAAATAAACCGGTGTACTCTTGGCGTGATGGGGTTTTACGATGGTTACGAGAAAACGCTGCTAAACGAAGCATTGAAACCGACAAAGTGCATTTTCGGTGGCTGGACTGTCATTTGAGCGGCCTTAATTTACATGAAATCAGTAATGATGTATTGGAGAAGCTGGCACTTAAAAAAGAGGCTGATGGTGTTACGCCTACTACAGTTAATCGAGTACTTGAGATTGTCAGAGCTTTATTAGTTAAAGCGCATAAGGAATGGGAATGGATTGATAAAGTTCCTGTTGTTCGTATGCGCAAAATTGAAAACAGCAGAATTCGTTGGCTGACGATTGATGAGGCTAACCGCTTGTTACAGGAGTTGCCGTCGCATTTAAGAGATATGGCGGCGTTTACTTTGGCGACGGGTTTGCGTGCTTCAAATGTCACTGGCCTTGAATGGCAAAATGTCGATATGATTCGACAGAACGCCTGGATTCATGCTGATCAAGCCAAAACGAACAAATCTATCTCGGTACCGCTTAATCACCAAGCAATTGATGTTCTGCGCTCCAGACTTGGCACACACCCACGGTTTGTTTTTACTTACCATGATAAGATGATTGCCCAATGCAATACCCGCGCATGGACAAATGCTTTGAAACGAGCTGGAATTGAGAATTTTCGATGGCATGATCTGAGGCACACCTGGGCCAGTTGGCATGTTCAAAATGGTACGAGCTTACAAGAGTTGCAGCAACTGGGTGGCTGGTCAAGTTTTGAGATGGTATTGCGTTATGCGCACTTATCTGGCGATCATTTACGTAGTGCTGCCAACAGAATTAGTGGTATCGGTATAACAAGGGATGTAGCGGGTGTTTAAAGAATTTAAAAAAGTGTTACAAAATTGCTACACCATTTTTTTTGAATTTTTTAAACATCACGTAACTAGTTGAAAATATACAGCTTAATGGTGCGCTCGGAGGGACTCGAACCCCCGACACCTTGGTTCGAAGCCAAGTACTCTATCCAGCTGAGCTACGAGCGCATGTTCGGTGTGGTAAAAATGGTGGGCCGTATAGGATTTGAACCTATGACACAGAGGTTAAAAGCCTCCTGCTCTACCAGCTGAGCTAACGGCCCTTTAAGGGACTCTCTAAAAATGGTGGGCCGTATAGGATTTGAACCTATGACACAGAGGTTAAAAGCCTCCTGCTCTACCAACTGAGCTAACGGCCCGAAGGGTTCGTGCACAGAATATGACCTGGTGCGCGCATCCTAAAGAGGAAGGAATAATACCGGAAAATGAGAAAATATCAAGTATTTTTGATGGATTATTTATGTTTCTGTTGTAACGCTCGACCTCATCTCGAGTGAAACGAGAGATCTCCAGATGCATGCGTGTTTTTGCATGTCGCTTTGTCCAAACGTCAAGACTATACTATTATCCATGAAGGCGACTAAGGTTCGCGTATGGATATTGCAGAATTATTAGAATTTGCTGTAAAAAACAAAGCGTCAGATTTGCACCTGTCATCCGGGTTGCCTCCTATTTTTCGTGTGGATGGTGAGTTGTGTCGGTTTGATTTCCCTGTTCTGGAACACCATGACATGGCACAAATGATTGATTCAGTCATGAATACCCAGCAACGCCTCGATTATAAAGAGCATCTTGAAACAGACTTTTCGTTTGAGCACAGCGCGTTGGCACGGTTTAGAATCAACGCATATATGCAAGAACGCGGGCCTGCTGCTGTGTTTCGTGTGATTCCTGCTGAGGTGTTGAGCATGGAAGCGTTGCATTTACCGGCTGTTTTCACAGAGATTTCGTCTTTTTCACAGGGATTGGTCTTGGTTACCGGGCCTACCGGATCGGGTAAGAGTACCACCCTTGCAGCCATGATTGATTATATTAATGCAACGCGTCATCAACATATTTTAACGATTGAAGACCCCATTGAGTTTGTGCATCACTCAAAAAATTGCTTGATTAATCAGCGCGAGGTATTTCGTGACACGCATAGCTTCAGCGCAGCGCTGCGCTCGGCATTGCGACAAGACCCTGATGTCATTCTTGTGGGTGAATTGCGCGATCTGGAAACCATCCGTCTGGCCATGACGGCCGCCGAAACCGGCCATTTGGTCTTCGCCACGCTGCACACCAACTCGGCTCCCAAAACCATTAACCGAATCATCGACGTCTTTCCTGGTGAAGAAAAATCCATGATTCGATCGATGCTATCCGGTTCATTGCAAGCCGTGATTGCACAAACGTTGCTAAAGCGAAAAGGCGGTGGGCGCGTTCTGGCAATGGAAATCATGCTCTGCAATGCAGCCATCCGTAGCTTGATTCGTGAAGACAAAATTGCACAAATGTATTCCACTATACAGACCGGAAAATCATTCGGCATGCAAACATTGGATCAGCATTTAACGCAATTGGTACATGACGACCGCATTACGCGTGAAACAGCACGTGAAGTGGCCGTCAGTAAAGATTTGTTTTAAGACAAGCCAATACAAATAATAACCCATGGCGGATAAATTACACCGCGCAAATAGTGTTCTATACTTTAAGCAGTAGTGTGGCGGCACAATAAAAGCGCTCCACCAGGTAAAGAGGGAAGGGATTGCTTGGGCGGCGTATTTTTCAGGAGAAACGGGTGATGGAAACGAATATAACAGGCAAAAAAGGTTTTACTCTGATTGAATTGGTCATGGCCATTGTCATCTTAGGTATTTTAGCAGCGGTTGCAATACCTAGGTGTATTGACTTGGACGACAATGCTCAGCAGGCCGCGATTCAAGGCGTTGCAGGCTCTCTCGCCTCCGCTAGCGCCATTAACTATGCGGGTTGCTCCGCTATAGGTCATGGCGTCACAGCCGGTCAATGTATCGCCGTGAGTCAGTGCTCTGATGTGAAGTCAGCAATAACCCCCGCTTTAGCGTTGGGGGCCGCAGGCGCTGCAATCGCCAATACGTATAACTTGGCTGCCGACACGGCCGTTGCGACGAATGGTCTTGAAGCAACCTGTACGTTGCAATACTTGAAGAGCGGCGTGACATACACCGCGACTTATGTCGTCACCGGAGCCGGTCACTCATCGCCTGCTCAGTAAAAAAGGCCCTTTCATGGGCCTTTTTTTTGCATCAGTCGTCGTTTTGCCAATAGAGTTGTTCACTCGTCGCTAAAATACTCCACTCCATCCGGCCCAAATGTGCGCTCAACGCCGTTAACTGCGTCGCTGGCACCAATAACAACAATACATCAGCGCCCATGGCACCACAGCCTTTTATCGCTAAAACGTCCGGATGTACTTTCAATGCATCCATCTGCTCCAAACTATGAGATGCGACCAAACCCATCTGCAACAACCGCTGGTGATACCCATTCACCGCGTCAATCACACGCATGCTATCTGCAGATTCAAAGGCTAATTGAGCGGATTCAACGATATCAGCCAAAGGTTTAACTTGGCCCGACAAGGTCAACGTTTGCAAATGATGGTGCGTGGCTAGTTTTTTACCGGTATGAACCAAGATAAAAGCCAAATCATGAAAGGGCCAAGTGTCGGTGCAACAGCGCCCTTCCTGTCGATGGATGTACACACACCCTTGTAATGATTGGGCCCACACATCATAACCACTGGGGCGAAGACCCACGCCTTGCCAGGCCGATTCAAAATAAGCTCGCAATAAATCATCGATGGATGATGGATTGCGTTCTCTTGAAGTGTTGAGGGAGTCATCCATGGCTGGGTTAAGGCCTGACGTGCGCACATGGATGCTGGCAAAATATGCGCCGATCCATTGCGCACTAGAGGCACCTAGACCGCCACGTCCATGATAGGGATCATGCCAGAACAAACCTTGGTCAGCAGGGCCTTGTTCTGTCCATAATCGACCGGCCGGAGAATCGGGATGAATCCCTGACAAGCCCGGTTCATCGGTCAAAGTCACTTCAAAACAAGGCGTTGTCGTGAGTATGATCGCAGGCGCGCCAACCATAGCCGCGTATTCACCTAAAAAAAATGTTTTTGCAGGAATGGACCATTTCATGAGGCAATGCACGTAGCCCGGATGCCGGCAAGCAAGTCATGGGCATGGCTTAAGCTCACGCGTTTATGCGTGGCTAACCATGCTTGCAAACGGGATTTTAACAAAGGCGCTTCATCCACTGTGGCGCCTGCCGCGAGCAAGAGATTATCCAAATGCAACTTCATGTGACCTTGAATAATGCCCTCGGTGCACAAGGCTTTGATGGCCCCTAAATTTTGCACCAGTCCAACCGCTGCAACCACGCGCGATAGTTCGTTTGCTGATTTAATTTTTAACATTCTCAAGCACATGTTGGCCGTTGGATGCAACGCCGTCACGCCACCAACCGTGCCCACTGTAATCGGTGCCGTCAGCTCACCGGTTAGGGTGTCATTCTGATAACGCCACCGCGTAATGGCTTGATATCGCCCGTCGCGCGCGGCGTACGCATGCACGCCCGCCTCAACCGCGCGCCAATCATTCCCTGTGGCTATCAACACCGGATCCATCCCATTCATCACGCCTTTGTTGTGCGTGGCCGCACGGTATGGATCGATTTCTGCAAACAGCGAGGCTTCTTGCAAACGTGCGCCCAAAACCGGATCAATGTGACGAAGAGAAACGGTTGCTGTCGTGAGTTTCTGGTCATTCAAATTGGATAAGATGCACATGGTGACTTGCTCACCCGTCAAACGCTCCAATGGCGTTTTTAAATATTCCAAGACTTGGTTGATGATGTTCGCACCCATCGCGTCACAACTATCCATCAGCAAATGAATCACCGCCATGTCGCCACCCTCTGGGCGCGTCAGTCGACGCAACTGGATATCCACCACGCCGCCCCCACGCCGCACCATGTTGGCGGCTACATCTTCATTGGCTTTCTCGATAAAAAAGCATTTATTTTCGTTAAATAACCTTGAAAATCGTTCAAAATCATTGATATTAGCCAGTTGGATTTGTCCAATGATACAATGACCCTCAATGCGCGTCGTGATTTGACCATGCTGCCTGATCCATTTCGCGGTTTTAGATAAAGCCGCAATGATGGAGGTTTCTTCGACCGCTAAGGGAATCGCATAATCGCGACCATCAATGCAAAAATGCGTGGCAACGCCTAACGGAAGCTGAAAATAACCAATCACATTTTCAATCAGTTGATCGGCCAAATTCGAATCTTGAATGCCCCCTTGGTGCAAAAATTTCACATCATCCGGCGTTAAAGCACCCAATGCTTGCAGCCGTTGAAAACGCTCGGCCTGCGTTAATTTAGAAAAGCCTACAAACAATTCAGCGGCGTTTATCGCGAGAGACATGCCTTCTCCTTTAGTTCAGCCAACACACGGCTGCCCGTGCAAAACATAGCCACTTTCAATTCATATTCCATGGATGCCATCACCGCGAGAACCTGTTCAGTCGATTGCAACGCCGCTTGAAGCATCGGCTTGGCAAAGCTCACGGTAGTGGCCCCTAATGCAAATAATTTCGCGGCATCCAACCCATTTCGAACCCCACCGGACCCCCAAATTTCAAACAGTGCGGGAAATGAAGTGGCATTGAGCACGCTTTGCACGGTATCAATGCCCCAATTGCGAAACGTGGCCGATGCGCCTTGTCGCATCAAATCATCCACCGCACGATGGCCTTCAATCCGCCCCCAATGGGTGCCACCTAACCCACTGACATCAACCGCCGCAACGCCGATATCGTTTAAGCGCATCAAGGTAGACTGAGAAAATCCGCACCCCGTTTCCTTGATTATCACAGGCAAAGCCAAGCTCTGAACCAATTGTGCCAACGCTTGCAAGCCACCTTTAAAAGAGGGCGTGCCTTCCGGTTGAATACACTCTTGCAAGGGGTTGCAATGCACAATCAGTGCCTCGGCTTGTAGGGCATCGGTTAACGCTTGAATGTGAGGCAATGGCGTTGAAATCAGTTGCGCGATCCCAATATTACTGAACAAAGACACCTGTGGAAATTGCGCCCGAAGAGGTTGCCATGCGCGCGCTGCCTGTGGATCGGTTAGCTCACGCCGCTGAGAACCGACCCCCATCGCCCAACCCATCGCAGCGCACGCGGCCATCAAATGCTCATTAATGGCCTCTGCATCATGATGGCCTGCGGTCATGGAGCCCACCATAAAGGGTTTAGATACCGACCGGCCCAAGCGCACGCTCGTCAAGTCTATTTCATCAAAATCCATATCTGGCAGCGCCTCATGCATCAGCGTCACGCAATCAAATGCATTGCATTCAGCGGCCTGATTCGCAGGCATTAATGCCAATTCAATGTGGTCTTGTTTTCGTTTTTCAAAAGAGCGGTGATCGCCTGGCATGCCTATTCCGAGAGGGCTAGAATAAATGGCTTGAATTTTAACATAAAAGGGGAAAGACGACTACCGCGAATCAAGGACCGGTAGCAGAAGAACGTAATTCGTATTATGCTAGGCTATTTTGTAGAACGATATCACTCATCATGACCATAGCCCAGTTTGTCTTTGACCCAGAGAACAACCACTATCAATGCACAGGCAACTGGTCCATTTTACATCTTGACGCCCTCACTGAGCGCGTCAAAGCAAGCGCCTTGCCCGCGGGGCAAACGTTGACCATCAGTGGGGAACACCTCACTCACTTGGACAGTGCCGGCGCACTCTCACTCATGCAATGCTTCACCGAGCTCACCAATCGAAAAAACAAACTCACGCTCGCCCATTTCAGCTCACAACACGAAGCACTGCTTGCTGTACTGGAGAGCAAACGCGACGCATTGCACTTTGCCCCCCCTGCCCCCGAAACCCATGGATGGATCTATCAACTGGGCGAAGAAACCCTTTACAAATTAAATCAAATCAAAGGGCTGATTGTTTTGGTGGGCGATGTGAGTGATAAACTGTTTCGAGCCGCACGCCAATGGCGTCGTCTTCAATTCCCCAGCATCATCTCCAACATCAGCAGCACAGGCATCAAAGCGTTGCCCATTGTCGGCCTTCTATCATTCCTGATAGGCATTGTATTGGCTTATCAGATGGGCCTGCAATTAGAAACCTATGGCGCAAATGGTTTCATTGCCTATTTGTCTGGCATGGCTATTTTTCGCGAATTTGCACCACTGATTACGGCTATCATCGTTGCGGGACGGACTAGCTCGGCGTTTACCGCTCAACTGGGTAGCATGAAAATCAATGAAGAAATTGACGCCCTCTACACCATGGGGCTTTCGCCTACGGAATTACTGGTCGTGCCGAAAGTGTTAGGGCTCTTGTTCGTGTTCCCTCTCCTTATTTTTTGGGCGGATTTTTTTGGTACATTGGGCGCTATGCTGATGTCAAAATCCATGTTAGGCATTGGGTATTATGATTTTCTCTCACGCATTCAAGACACAGTAGGACTCAAGCAACTCATGCTGGGCCTATACAAAGCACCCGCTTTTGCCATTCTCATTGCGCTGGTCGGATGCTTTCAAGGGTTTCGGGTGCAAGCCAACGCCGACAGCGTTGGGAGTCAAACCACCAAAAGTGTGGTGCAGGCTTTGTTCTTAATCATCATTACCGATGCGATTTATTCGGTCATCTACAGTTGGAAAGGACTTTAATGCCCACACCAGTGATTGAAATCAAGGGGTTAAAAAATTATTTGGGCAACAAGTGGGTGCACTCGGATGTCAACTTAACGGTGAATCAGGGCGAAATACTCGCGATTATTGGCGGCAGTGGGAGTGGGAAAACAACGATTTTACGCAGTATACTGATGCTGCTCAAACCAACGGCCGGCTCCATTTGCGTGTTTGGCCAAGACATTGGCTCTCTCGATGAATCAGAGGCCAATGCGCTGCGCCGGCGCTGGGGCATGCTCTTTCAACACAGTGCGCTCTTTTCAGCGATGAACGTGTTGGAAAACATCATGTACCCCATGCAAGAGCTCACTACGCTCGATAAGCCCTTCATGAGACAATTAGCCCTGCTCAAAATTGCGCTGGTTGGCCTTCCCGTGGATGCGGCCAACAAATTCCCCTCGGAATTGAGTGGTGGCATGCAACGACGCGCCGCCGCAGCACGTGCCATCGCCATGGATCCTGAGCTGCTGTTCCTCGATGAACCCACCTCAGGGCTTGACCCACTGAGTGCTAAACTATTTGATAAGCTGATTGTTTTTTTAAGAGATACCTTGAATTTAACCGTCGTCATCGTGAGCCATGACATTGACTCGCTGAAACGAACCACGGATCGCGTGGCGTTTATTGGTGAAGGCCGGGTCATCAGTGTGCAACCGATTGACGAATTAATGAAAAATAAACATCCATTGATTGCTGATTACTTCAGTAAAATCTAAACTAGTCAACTATTGACAAAAGAGGGGTCACACTTGGAATCAAAAACCAATTATTTTATCGTGGGCTTGTCCGTATTACTTCTCGCCGCAGGCCTTCTCATTGCAAGCCTTTGGCTGTCGACTGGATTTAATCAAAAAAAATACGCGACGTATACCGTTTACATGCGCGAAGCCGTTTCAGGCCTAAACGAGGAGTCACCGGTTAAATACAATGGCGTCAAAGTAGGCTACATCGACAAAATCGACTTAAATACCATTGATCCGCAACAAGTTAGATTGCAAATCAAAGTAGAAGAAGGCACGCCTATCACGACGAATACGGAGGCCACTTTAATCGCTCAAGGCATTACAGGCACCACTTATTTGGGATTGTCTGCCACTTCATCGACCTTTACGCCGTTGCAAAAAACAGCCGGCGAACCGTATCCGGTGATTCCTTACAGGCCATCATTTTTTAACCAGTTAGAAAAAGACATTCGTAAAACCACCGTGGCGATTAACCGTGTATTTGATAAAGAAAATGCCCGTCAGATCGCAAGCACGCTCGCTAACTTGGAAAAAACATCTGCCGTGATTGAGCGCAACAATCAAAATATCAATAAAAGTCTTCAGGAGTTGCCTCAATTGATACGCGTCCTTAAAAACACCGCGCGAGAATTTAGCCTCATGTCCCACGACATCTCAGCCGCTGGTCTGCAGGTCTCGGATGCCATGCGTGCCGGCAGAAACAGCATTGACAAAATATCCCAACAGGCCATCCCACCGGCTGTCGTATTGTTACGCCGTCTCAATTTGATAGCAGCAAACCTTGAACAAGTCAGCGCCGAGATGCGACAAAATCCGGCCATCATGATCCGTGGCAGTGCGCCACAAAAACCAGGACCAGGAGAAAAACCTTGAATGACATCAGACTGGCTCTTTTGCTCAGCATTTTCTGGCTGTTGACCGCTTGTTCGCCGATTCAACCCGACGTGAGCAATCAATATAGACTGGAATCGTATAGTGCGAAAAAAATGAACGCCAAAACCACGCGCCTTTCTTTGCTCGTGTCTCAACCCGATGCGATGGCGGGTTATCAAACCGAACAGATGCTCTATACCGACAAACCCTTTGAACTCAGTCATTTTGCTCACAACGCTTGGAGCAGCAGCCCCGCTAACATGCTGTACTCTTTGATGGTTCAAAGTTTACAAAAAACGCATGTTTTCTTCGCCGTTGCATCAGGTCCTGATGCGGATAAAGCAGACTATCGCCTGGATACGC
>JAOAUO010000087.1 GCA_030157565.1 Legionellaceae bacterium | reverse complement strand
CACCCAACATTGCATGTTGTAGTCGAGTTACACTTTAAACTCAATTATTTTGGAATTGATTTTTTTCCTCTAAACACCGTGCCATTGAGCCGCATCGGCCTACTGAACGTGCCCATTCTCGCACCAGAAGACCACTACCACCTATTGTATTTAATGATTCATGGCTCGATTCATGCCTGGCTTCGGCTGCGCTGGCTGCACGATATTGCCTTGTTCATTGACAGCAACCGATGCGACTTAAACGACGTATGGAGGCTGGCGGGCCTTCTAAAATGCCAACACATTGTCGAACAAACCCTGATATTGGTGAATACCCTCTTCTCAACACATCATTCAGCGCTCGCCCCGTTCATCCAATCACCGAGCCGTCGGGCTATGCGCTTAGCAAGCCTGGCACAGCAATTGATTGGCAGTGGTTACGAAATGACAGACGGCGTAAGCAATATAAAAATGTTTATTAAATATCGTTTTTACTTGGCTAAATTGGCCATTCATGGAAAAAAAATCCAGGCCATATGGGGTGATTTATTCAAAATAGACATGCTATTTCCCACCATGACCGTTCCGAAAAGATTGTCATTTTTATACTATTTAGCTTATCCATTCTGGATCATGCGATTGATTTGGAAATCGATCTCAATCGAATCAATCTCTCAAAAATAACCGACGGCCGCTGGGTCACCGATTTTTGTTCGATGGGAACATAAACCCATAGGACGAAGGGGTTTTTAGTGTACCGGCTTCTTCACCGCATTTGCCTGCAGGGCGAATGATCAAAAGGCAATCCTCATTGATTTTTCTTTTCTTCGTGCTTTTTTTCCAGTAACCGTTTTTTGGGTCTGCAAGCCCAACATATTAACAAAAAATGCGCACGCAATTTGACACAAGCAAATACTAACAGTATAATTATAATGCAATCAGAATAATGGAGATGAACTTGATTTATTCTACCCTTGCGCTCCAGAACGCATGGCTAAATGTGTGTCTTAATAAATTTGAAGCATGTTTTACCAGTAAAGCCGCTTTAGCGAACGCCTTCAATGCTAGAGAAAGCATTGTAATCGATAAAAATGGCAAGAAATCATTCTCATCTATCACGGAAACGGAGGTTGACGTTGCACTGGAGGAGATTGATGAAGGCAATCATGTTGTTTTTAGTATCAGAGATATGACTCGCCACGGAAGCATATTAATCAACCGATTTGGATTGGAATTGTTCAATAAAATGAGTCTTAACCCCTCTGATATTTTAATTTTTGAAGCTGCTTTTTTTTATAGCTGCAGTGACGATTGTTATGTAGTCAATTTGCATGACCGCCATGATCCTCGTCCTTTCGAAATTTATTTCGAAAAAAGCATTAACGATAACGCTTTACACTATAGCATTCGAAATTTCGGTCAAACCTACTCAGGTCATATTGATGAACGTCTGCTCTCGGATATTCACCTTGAAAAATATAATGCCGCTGAATTTACTCAAAAATTACCGGAATTATTGCAGATCATCGCAAGTATAGAACCCTCACATATTGAACAAAATGTTACCAAAGGTTTTATGCAGCATTATCAAAAGTTAATGGAAAATCATTTAAATGATGAGAATACACCAACCGATATTGTATCTGAAAAAAAAACATTTTTGCAGGAAGTTGACCGGGCGGTCACGCAACGTATTGGTTTGAAAATATATGACCGTTATAGACGTATATTGATGAGCCTTTTTGATTCAAACATTCATGCTGACTTACTTATGAAATTAACGCCTCATGTATCAGATCGTTCTTTTACATCTTTTGATGAATTAAAGTTATCCATTGAACAATTGATAACGTTAATTCATGAGGAAAATCAAATGATTCTGCAACAACTTGATGTGTTTTACCGAGAAAAAGCATTGTTAGAATTAAAAATGGAGGAGGGATTGCCTCCGCTTTTAAAAATGTATGTAGAAACAAATTTACAAGCAGTCAATGAGGTTGCGGCTCATTCAAACTTGTCTCTGGTCGCGACCGGATTGCTTCAAACGGTACGCCAAGTCCATGAAAAAATTCAAGAGGAAACGGAAAACGCTAAAAATGAAATGGATCGTCTTTCAAATATATTAGAATCTTTTATGCGAAACGATTCTATTTCCAATCATTGGAAAATTAAGATTCAAGAACATTTACAAAAAACTAAAGAGCCGTTTTCTTTAGTCAAGGCAAAGATACAAATTGATTGCATGAAGAAATGCCAATTTGATCTCGAAAAATCATATAAACAACAAACAGATCGCCATTTAAGCGAGATAGGAACAATATGCGGCATGCTCACCTCACAAATAGCTAATAATGAGGTCGCTTCGCATACTCTGTCATTTTTTAAAAATGGGAAGACAAATCAATTATCTGAGGGGGTTGAAAAAAGCATCCAAGAGGTCAAAACTGCTTTTAATTCCTTTTTAAAAAAGTAACTCCCTCGATTCTCCATCCATTGAGGTAACGTTCGAGAAAACTAGTTTTCATTTAATATTGAAGAGCCATCCCATGCCAAACAACTTACTCCCTCTGGCAGAAGATAATCAATACAATCCAGCAGATTCAAGAGAGGTGATTATTCCATTACTGAAAGATACTCTCAATCCGAGTTTTTGATATTTTGGAAAATCATGACCACCTCGATGCCACCAGGCTTCCAAAGGGTATGCTTCACGAATAGATTTTACTCTCTTAGCTAGATGTCCGACAAATAAGGGGCAAATCCATCCAGGAGAGTTGTTGTAATTTGAGTATGATTCGATTTGATCTTTCCTATAAGCATGCCCCGGTTTTTTCACAACCAATGCCGAATAATCAATATCATATTTTCCCTTATTGATTACGCTTCGACCAGTTGCAATCATCATCGGTCGACCTTGACTTTATTAGATGAGGTGCCCTCCCCTTTCTACAGCTGGAGATAGCAGGTTCTCCCCATTTTCTGTGTAGCCCCCATACCTGTTTGCACATGTTCCACCGACCCAGGTCGGCTTTCAGGCTCGCTGCCTACGCTTCGTACCGTGTGTCGCCCCATCACCACGCAAGACTCGCTTATGACTGCTCGGCTCAGCTCTATCATCTGGGATTTTCACCCACCGGGTTACTTCAAAAGGGTTCTGTTCGCGACCTCGTACCCCCCCTTCTACAGGCTTGCTTGGCGCATGATTAAAAAAACATTCTCATTCATCTATCAAGCAATATACGGTGATGATAAAGTCTTCCATGGACCTAGCCTTTCCTTGTGTATTTTGAACTTTTCGGGCTTCATACTATTATTCGAGTCGCTAGAGGAAATTAAATATGACATGCTTAACACCAACCGTTGATACTATCGAAACACGCTCCCTTTCATACATGGAAAAATTTGCAACCGGTTGGATGTCGCCTACTGCGCACTTTACCTTTTCTGGACCCTTCTCAGAGCAACTGATCATTGAGGCGATGCAAAAAGTAAGATGGAGCAATCCACTGTTGCGGTGCAGCATCAGCGATGGTGATATTGTCACCCTTTCAGCAAAGGATAGTCTGAAAGGGCAACTTCCCATAAACGTGCATCGGACCAGCAATGGAACGGATGAACGGTTTAAACAAGCGGCCCGTTGCGCATATGAAAGAATGGGATTGAACATGGTGCCACGAAATCTATGGCATATGACATTCTTTTATGACGACCAAGGCTGCGATATGATTTTTCAAATTCATCATTCTCTTTTTGATGGTATGTCTTGGTTTTCAATCGCAAAAGATTTTTTGAGTGTATGTGAGGGGGAAATTTTAGAGATAAAATCGCTCAATTTTGCCCTGGAATGTATTTATCCTGAACATGCAAAAGCGATCCATGGCAAAAAGCCCTTCAGTGTCCAAGAATGGTTTGATGTTACGAGTAGTGAACCACAAATACAACCTATCTTTACTGGTAGTGTCTTAGCCCGTCTTCCACAAGAAGTTGTTATTGGGCTTAAAACGCGTTGCAGAGATCATGGCATTACAGTTCATGGTGCTTTAATGGCGGCTTATTTGCTTGCCATAGATAATCAATTGCCAAAAATTTATACGGATGTGAGTACACGCAGATGGTGTCATCCCCCTTTGGAGCCAATATCTCCAGGTGTTTATAATGGCCTTGTTGTATGGGCAGCTCATGCGAATAAAAATAAAACATTTTGGGAAAATGCGACTAGAATGCTCCATGATATGAATGCCCTGATTGCTGCTGGCGAGCATCTTTTACCTCATGCAGAATGTAGCAGTACCTCAACAGGGCCTGAGATAACCTGTATTACCAACATGGCACCTCCTGAAATGCCTAGGGGAAAATTTGCACTCGAATTTTCTACAGTAGAATTAGTGACTGGGACTTCAAGTGAAGTACCCAGTTTCCCAATCATTTTTTCAATTATGAAAAGTAACACCATTTGTAATCTACGGCTTCATTACCACCAGTATTTTTGGTCCTCAGATCAAGCCGAAGCGATTCTTCGCAAATTGGTGCGCATTCTTATTGAAGAAGGAGCGGGATTGAAGGCTGAGAAGTTGAGCATTTTCTCCCAGCCGAAGAATATCTGGTCTTGAGCAAGAGATTCGCGGGTCGCGGTAGGAACAAGAGTTGCCTCCTGCATTTCGGTCCAAATATCGTAGGCTCATTGAAATGGATAAACATGAATGTATTTAATAACGGGTTTGCGATGAAGGGCCCACGCGCTCAAACCTTCGCTTAAATACACTGAGCTCCCTAACAATGGATGCATTTCTCCTATTGGGACGAAATGACGTTTTTTTTGCGTGTCGTTTTGTCCATACTCCAAGGCGTTCAGAGAACTCAAGTCGGTAGAAAACCCAGTCGAATCAAGGTTTCAATAATGACCATGACGGCATCGGCTACCGATGTCATCGCTGTATCAATCACGAGCTCGGGTTTAGATGGCACTTCATACGGGTCATCAACCCCTGTAAATCCCTGGATGAGGCCTTGTTCGGCTTTGTGATACAACCCTTTTAAATCACGCTGTTTACACAGGTCAATGGATGTGGATACGTGCACTTCAACGAATCCACCGTATGTGCTAACGGCGTCTCGCACTGCGTCGCGTGCAGCCGCATACGGTGCAATGGCCGCACAGATGGCAATGCCTTGGTGCTTGGTGATTTCAGAGGCGATAAAGCCCATGCGTAAAATATTCGTATCGCGGTCTGCTTTAGAAAAGCCTAGCTCGCTGGATAAATGTTTTCGAATGATATCGCCATCCAATAAAGTCACCGTGCGTGACGTAGTCGCCATCAGGCGCGCCAAAACCGCTTTGGCCAAGGTGGATTTCCCAGCTCCCGACAAACCGGTAAAAAACAACGTGAACCCTTGTTTTAATTTAGGGGGATACGCGGCTTGCAACACCTTGATCACATCTGGAAATGAAAACCAATCAGGGATATCCAAACGTAGCTCCAATCGACGCCGCAATTCGGTACCCGACAAATCGTCCACCGTATCATCAGGCCCCAACTCATTCACCGCTAGAAATTGTGCTTTTTCTTTGACATAGACAATCGCTGGAAACGCCATGATTTCAAGCCCGATTTCAGGCGCATGCTCCAGCAACAACGTTTGAGCGGCATAGGGATCGTAAAAAGGCACGCCCTCTCGATTCAGCCCAGGGCCTGCGTGATCTCGGCCCACAATAAAATGCGTGACACCATGGTTTTTACGAATAATCGCGTGCCAAAGGGCCTCTCTCGGCCCCCCCATGCGCATGGCCAATGGGAGCAGACTCAACATGGCTCGCTGATGCGGGTAATGCGTGAGAATCTGTTCATAGCATTTGACTCGCGTCACATATTCAACATCGCCCGGTTTGGTCATCCCAACGACTGGGTGAATCAACAACTGTGCATTGGCCGCATTGGCCGCTCGCAAGGTCAATTCAAAATGAGCCCGATGGATGGGGTTTCTTGTTTGAAACGCCACGATTCGAGACCAACCATATAATTCAAACAACTGTTTCAACTGTGCTGGCGTGTGCCGATATTCCATAAAATCATAATGCACCCGTGGCGTGAGCGCGCGCAGGGGACCGCCGAGATACCAGGCCCCGGCGTGATCATAAAGGTATTCAACCGCTGGATGCTTTTTATCCGTGGTGCCAAACACGTGTAGCGACTCCGCTTCTTTATTCGGCATCCATTTGGATGTCACGGTTAAAATCGCCAACGGGGTGTTTTCTTCGTCCGCTAACAAAATGGTTTCATTAAGAGAAACGGACGCGGCAAACGGTGCTGAGACGTCGAGCGTAATGGGCATGGGCCAAAGCGTGCCGTCGCTTAATCGCATGCGTTGACAAACCGCGTGATAATCATCTTGATTTAAGAATCCGGTTAACGGGGCAAAGGCATCACTCAACAGGCATTCTAAGTCACACAATTGCCGTTTATTCAGATTTAAAACGCGAAAGGCCGACCAAACCATTGGTTTTGTACTCGATTCTAACAACATGATTCATTCCTTTTGTATTCATCACGGGTTTCCAAATGATGTGACGTGAGCCGGATGGTTTGATCGGCAAAATCACACATATCCTTTTGATGAGAAATAATTAAAATCGTCACTTTCCCATGCAGTTGTTTTAATGCGTGTTGAATGTTAATCATATTGGCTTCATCCAACGCATTGGTGCTTTCATCCAAAATCAATAACTGTGGCCGTCCTAGCAAAGCCCTTGCCAGCGCAATGCGTTGACATTCCCCTCCAGACAACCGCACGCCGCGATCACCCACGACCGTATCCAATCCATGCTCCAAATCGCTCACGAAATCAGCCGACGCATCACGCAGCGCCGCCCACAATAACGCATCAGACGCGTCTTCACAAAACAGCTGCATGTTTTTTCGAAGCGTTGCATTGAACAGAAACACATCTTGGCTAACATAAGCGACCGATTGCCTCCACGCCCATTTATTGGTGTTATCCAAGCGCACACCATCGATGGAAATGAAGCCCGTTGTCGGGTCTAGTAAGCCCACAATCAGGTCGGCCAGTGTTGATTTGCCCACACCGGAGGGGCCCATAATCGCCGTGGTGGTATTTTTTTTAATGCGCCGCGACAACGGGTGGAGCACCCACCGCTCTTGCCCTGCTCGATAAGCAAAACCAACCTGATTTAAATCAATGGCGTGTTGAAATGAAATAGACGAGCCCGCTCTCAGCCCTTCTTGGTGAGCGGCACAATCTCGAAGCAATTGTTTGATATCACTCAACGCGGGCAGTTGATGCAAGAGCCGTTGGTACCCTTGTTGCGTACTCGATACCATGGGCAAAAGACGAGAAAATACCAGCAAAAGCAATAATAAGGACTCCACTGGGATCGCGAAAAATGTGATGGCCAAATACAGCAGGAGACTAAACGCGACAACCGAACCACAGGCATATACCAGTTTGGTGGCGGCGGTCACCTGCGTTAACCGTTGGTTCTGATGAGCCAGCGAGGCGCTGGCCGCCCACGTAGACGTGACAAATTGTTCTTCAATGCCGGCACTTTTAATCGTTTTCAATGCACTCAACTGCTCCGACATCGATTTAAAAATGCTTTGATTGTGCTGCAAATGTGCCACGCCAGAGGCGGAGGTGAGTTGATGCAAGGGCCGCATCACGCCCAGCAATAGAAGTGCACAACCCATCGCCACCAGCGTCATGGACCAGGATACGCTCAATGACAAGACCGTATAGACCGTTCCGAGAATCAAGCCATTGATCAAAGTTAACAGCTGAAAATGACTCGCAGCAATGGACTGCACTTGCGTTGTCAATCGATGCAATAACGTGGGTTGGGTTTGGTTCAGAAAAAAAGACCACTGGGTTTTTAGTAATTGCTGAAAGAGTGTTGTTCGCAACTGGTGCGTGTAGTGATGCTGCAATCGTGTGCCAATCGTCTGTTCAAAAAATGCGGCCAAGGCGATCACGCTCACCAGCGCCACATACATCATCAAAACCACGCCTAAGGTCATTGGCAAATGCAGAGAATGAAAAACCGTCATGAAGCCTTTCGCCATAACGGCATCCTGTCCTTGCGTGATGCCAATGACTTGCAATAATGGAACAATCAATAACAAGCCCACGCCCGCACTCATGCTTCGAAAGAACATCAAACACAAGGTATAAGAAACACCCCATGGGTTCGAACGGTATAACTCCATAAACAGTTCATGCAACAATCCCGCGTTTAAGCGAATGGATGGCAGCAAAACCCAACCGCGTATGGGCCGCGCGTAGGCCATGACTATTCATTCACTAACAGCATATGATGCGTTTGCATCTGACGAATAAATTGAATCGCATCGTCAACGCACTGCTCTGCGGTCACCACATAAAGGCTCTGAAGATGCTCACAAATAGCCTGTACGGACTGAATGCCACCCTCCAGAAACGCCCAAATGGATGCTCCGACTGCATTGACCCCATAAAATAATTGATCTTCAGCCCCCATGATGACCATCTCGTCGTCCATGTAGGTATAGGCTACGTCTTTATTTCTTGTCACGGTACTGGTTAAATTCAACGCATTCATTTTGCTCATAATCCATCCTCTAAATAACCATACTCCCGCATGGTCTCTCCGTGATCCTGCAACACTTGATTCACTTGCTCGTCTGACAATGTATTTTTCCAGTCACCCACCATCCCTTTTCTAAAAAAACGAGCCACTTTGGCCGGTTTCTCAGAAAAACCTGTTTTCAATTCCATTTCTTGCAGTGTCTCTATTCTTGCATGATGAATGGCACTAGCGATAGTCGAAGGCGAGGCATCAATCTTTAAAAACTCAACCGCTTTCGTAAACGTTGCCAGAGGATCGGAGACCATGTCTTCGTAACGAAGCACTAAGCAATTGATATGGATAGCCTTCGCCCAGCTTTGCACATGCAATGACCAGGACAGCAACCATTGCCGCAGTTGGTTGTGCTGTCGAAAGCGTCCTTTACAAAACGCAAAGCTGGGTTTTCCCATGCGTTCAATTGAGTCGTCAATCGAACAATTCGAATGATGAGCAAAAGAAATCGCCACATCGAGCGGGTTTCTAATAAAATAGAGGGCGCCTAAACATCCGGCGGTGGGAACGAGGGGCTCTGCATTCTCTAAATACGTATAAGCATCATGTATTTTGTGATACCGAACCCCGTCACTTTGTTCGCCCAGCCAAGCATAGACCTTAGGCCTTAATGCATCCAATTCATCATGAGACAAATCGGCACTATCAAACCCAAGTGCCTCATCCACCCAGCCGCGCGCACTGGCAATCGCACCGGTATGGAGATGGTTCAGATCAATCGGTTGATGAGAGGGATTTAATAAATTAGCTAAAAAAATTCGAAACCACGTATTGCCCGATTTAGGATAAGAAGCTAACCAAAAAATGCCCTTATTCTCCTGCATTCACAAGCCCTCGATGGGTTAGATCGCCTTCAATTAAATCCACCAATTCATCCAACTTAAACCCATGATTAGGCCGTTTAATACTCACCAAAGCGATTTGACTAGCAATACGTCCACAGCGTTCAAAATGACGCGTCTCTTGGGCGAGTCCTTTTAAATAGTTTGCGCGATAGGAATGGCTTTGCAATGGTTTGAGTTTTTGCATGCCAGAATGGGGAATCAATGAAAATTCATCCTGATTATGAGGATGTAAAATATACACCACTTTCAAGGGCAAGGCCGTTGGTTGATATTGAGACCCAAGAGGAACCGCAAATTTTTCGATGCCTGGGCGAATGCGCCTCAGTGCAGGGGTCTTGATATTGAGTTGTAGCGCTGCATCCGCCCATAATTTGATTTGCGGAAAACTCGGCAGAACAACCCCTTCCGGACTAATCGCACAAACATCGTCGGCCAAAATAGAATAGCCGCGTTTAAAGAAAGCACCTGACAACGTGGATTTCCCTGCGCCTGAATGCCCCACAAATGAAATGCAATGCTCGCCTATTTTAATCGCATTCCCATGCAGCAAAAACAAGCCCCGCTGCATGAGCAATGCCCCCATGCACGAGCCTAAGACAAACACTCGGATGCTTGCATTGTCCACCGCCGGATAAGGATGAATGGTAATTTTAGTGCCATCGCTTATCAAAAAACGAGCCACGTTTGGGACATGTAGCCACAGCATGTGTTCATTGGCCTGCCAAAACAACCGAACCAAACGGGCATCATCGAGTCCATCTGGATTGACATCACCCCATTGAATCGTGAGATCAGGTACGGATAAATCGCAAGATGCCTGCTCTAGCAGCTCAGGAAAATACAATTCGCTCTCAATATTCAACTGGAACGCATGATATTTATACATGATTCTCTATCCTGGCCAATAAACGTAGCTGGCGATAACGTTATAATCCATCAGACCATTCCCACCGGTGATAGAAATACGCCCAGCAGTAATCCAAGCATGTGCCTTATATCCACTGGGCTCATCCGCCGCTTTAGCAAACCCAATATAGAACACATAAGGAATCTTGAAGAGTCTACACCAGAATTTAGCCACCATTGCCTGCGTTAAACAGCTAGAATCCCATGGGGTGTATTTAGCGCTGAGTCGAACAGACTGACCAATGCGAATGGCTTGCCCTAACTGCCGCTGAGTGACCCGCGTAGAGATAACGAGTGTTCTCTCAAATCGTCCAAAATAAGGGGATAAATAGCGCAACGGGAGGAGATGAATCGCCGCACGGGCTACACCGCAAAGAATGTAATTAAGAGCCATAAAAATCTTGTATTTAACGGACCGTAACATATTGCTCCCTCCTCGGTCCGACCAAAGTAGCACAATCAGAAAATTATTCAAGTTCTCTTTTCTTGGGGCGACGTGGGCTGCAAGACAACCCATCCATGCGATCTCGTATTGCAGCATCGCCCGATGATTACTGGACATTGGACAAAAAAACATGCATGTTTTTGCATCTCGTTTCATCCAAACTCCAAATGATTATCTGGGCTTGTTTTTTAAATACTCGCCTGGTATCTCATCGATGAACCCGGGCTGCCTGTTTCTAATAAGAGACATGAAGGCCTCATCCTCAAGCATCGCCTGATGAAAATACTGAATTACCCCTAAATTTTGCTCAACGGCATCCAGCAGGAATGCTTTATTATTGTTTAATGACTCAGAAGCAAATTGAAGGACACTGGCATCCTCCTTAACCGCAGCAAGGACTATTTCTCTATCCCCTTTCAATGCAACCGAAGCATATTGAAGGGCCCAGCCATTCTGCTTAACCGCTGCAAGGACTATTTCTCTATCCCCTCGCAATGCAACCGAAGCATATTGAAGGGCCAAGGCATTCTGCTTAACCGCAGCAAGGACTATTTCTCTATCCCCTTTCAATGCATACGAAGCATATGCA
>JAOAUO010000086.1:8204-11404 GCA_030157565.1 Legionellaceae bacterium | reverse complement strand
AGACCAGTGATTATCACAACAAAGTTTCATTTTGAAGACGAGTCTATTTGTGCTCATTTCAGTCAAAACCGAGGTTGCAGACAGCAAGAAACCACGAGCACTTTATATTCCGTTTCAATTTCACTCGATCAACCACCCCATTTCACCAGGAGGCGGCCGAGATGCAGGATCACCAATAAAGGTATACAGTTGATGCCAGCTGTTAAAAACACCAATACTGGTTAACACTCTAACTCTTTCAAATAATGTTGTTAATCGACCCGCATGTTTTCGTGCTTTTTGATAAGCTTTACAAGTGAGTTGCTGAACTTGATCTATCAAAAAAGCCAGCATCATCAGCTGCGCACGTGCTTTGCAATGACATTTACACCGTCCAGAATACTGACAAAGTCGAGTGTTGCATGAACTGTGAGTGATTGCCTGACATGTGTGTGAGGTACTGAGTAATCATTCAAGTCGAATCGGGCGTAAGGTGTTTTGCCAATGCTGACCGTTTCGACTTCATTGCAGGGATAGGGGTTATCAGGCAATGGAATCAAGCGTGGTTGTTCCTCCAGAAAAATCGCGTGAACCGTCTTGCTTTTGTCCTCGGGACAAGGCCTGTTCGATGCCTGATTATCACACCAGGTCAGTGCTTGCTGATTAAGATCGGCAAGACTTTTATATTGACGTCCTGCGAAAAAATTATCTCGTATATAACGAATTGAGCGCTCAACCTTCCCTTTTTCATTCCCCCTATATACGGCGCAGGGTCTGGGCTCAAAGTGATAATGCGCTGCAAATGAAAGCAGTGTTGGGTTAAAGCGAATGGCATCGCCTTTTCTGTCCAGCACTGCCGACTTCAAATTGTCGTAGTTATGTGTCGTTCACGATTATGTGTCCTTTAAGCTGTAATTCATATGAGCTTAGTTGAGTCGATCCCGTTTTAGGGCACATAACCATTACAATGATTCTAGCCATTTCATCAACTCTTGATCATCTCTCCATCGTAAGTTTATGTGGGATGCCACTGCAGTTTCAACTGGTGGTAGGCAAGTCATTAGTGCTGCTTGCTTAGTTCGTAGATTGATTTCAGCATACCTTTGCGTAGTATCGAGGCTTACATGACCAAGCCAACCTCGAATAACGTTCACATCCACGCCAGCTTCAAGGAAATGTACTGTGGTTGTATGACGAAATACATGTGGTGATAGACGAAATTTTCGCTTATGGCCCTCCACAAAAAATACGGCTCCATGCCGCTTTACTAATTTATACAAACCGAAGCGAGTAAGTGGTTGGCCAGTACTCGATACGAATAATGGTAATGATGGCTCGCCTTGACGAACGCTATCATAATAAATAATTTAATAGTATCGCGATAACTTTGTACCGATGTAAGGCGTAGCCCTTTCTGGACTTTGAGGTGGTCTTCAAAAAAAGCAAATAACACGGGGCCGATGTTGGTCATAGCACACCTCCTTGTATCATGAACGAATGAAAACGATCGCTCGCTTCCCGGAATAGTTCCTCTGTAATTTGGAGATACACCGCCGTTGAATTTGGGTCTACATGACCCAAAAAAGTTGCCAAGGCCATAAGTTTACGATTAGGGTCAATTCCTTGACGATACCACCGTAGTAAAGTATTGATGGCAAACGAATGACGTAAATCATGTAATCTTGGAGATAACACACCCGGCTGTGTAGGTAGCTCAAGTTGTGGCAACAGGTGATGAAAGGTTTGGCTTATTGTGCCTGGATTAATACATAGAGAAGCAGTAAATGAGAACAGCGGACTTTTTTCCAATGGATTGTGAGCATGACAACTTCAATACAGATAGAAAATGTATTCTTGACTCGATTTATCGAGGAGAACAAACGGGCCTTTGGTTTGCTAATGAATCAATCCTCTGAAGCGCTCTGGTTTAAGTGAAACGAGCCGACTTTTTGAAAAGGGATTGAACGGTTAACGGCCGGCGGGAATGCATGGGCCGTCCATATAATCATCATCAATGGTTAAATTCATATCTACATTGGCGCGTTGAAAGCGCACTAGCGCGTCGTATTCTGCGTGACTCACATACCCGTGTGCAAGGCCGCATTGAACCAATGAGGGGGTGGATTTCGTGGGTCTGTTGTTGAGTTGCATCTCGCAATCCCAGCGAAAGTGCCCTAGATCGCAGGTTGCGAAAGCGGGTTGTATGGTGAGGCTCAGTAGAGCGGCGACTTGAGCGAGATATTTCATTGGATAACTCCATGCGTACTTTATAGATGCATCGGCAGGCGGGTGAAATGCTTTAGAGTAACGGATTAGATTGCTATTTTTTCATGTTGTAATAATGCCGTTTTATATGGCAAATCAATACGTCCCATATAACCGCCTAGGTTTTTTTGACCCACAATGCGGTGGCACGGAATAAATAATGCGATGGGATTTCTTTTGCAGGCTTGCCCGATGGCGCGTGGGGCGCTGCTCAATTTGAGCGCCAACTCACCATACGTCAGGGGGCGCCCCGCAGGGATTTCTAGCAAAGCATTCCAAACACTCAATTGGTAGCTTGTGCCTTGTGGCTTCAGTGGCAACTGAAACGTGTATTGAGAGTGGTTGGTAAAGGCGTTGATTTGGTTGGCAATGCGCTCTGCCATCGGATGATTGGGTTGTGCGAGGCCTGGTATCTGGGTAAATATCGCACGATGAACATGGTGTTCATCGTGCGTCACGCACAACCAGCCCGCAGGCGTGTTGAACGTGGAAACGACATGTGTCAAATCGCTTGACATAACGGCGGCTGATTAGCCTTTTTTAGCGATCAATTTTTCTTTGATTCGTGCAGCACGACCGGTCAGATTACGCAAGTAATACAATTTTGCACGACGCACATCACCACGACGTTTAACAGTGATGCTGTCAACAACAGGGCTGTATGTTTGGAAAACACGTTCAACACCGACGTTATGCGAAATTTTACGGACGGTGAAGGCTGAGTTTAAGCCGCGGTTGCGTTTAGCAATCACCACGCCTTCAAATGCCTGTAACCGTTCGCGAGCGCCTTCTTTTACTTTAACCTGAACCAAAACAGTGTCGCCTGGATTGAATTCAGGAATGATTTTACCTTGCATTTGCTCAGCATTGATTTGGTCGATAATATTGGTCATTATTTGCTCCTAGTGCTCATGTTTAAACTCAGCAAGCAGTTGCTTGTCTGTATCATTTAATGG
>JAOAUO010000086.1:0-8194 GCA_030157565.1 Legionellaceae bacterium | reverse complement strand
GCTCCCAGCGATTGCTTCCGTCGCCAGCGGTCAATGTCTTTATGGCTTCCCCCTAGCAGTACATCGGGCACCAGTCCCCCTGGGGTGACCGCAGGGCGCGTATAGTGCGGATGATCTAACAAGCCATTCATAAATGAATCTTGTTGTGCTGAACCGGCGTGTCCAAGACTGCCTGGCAGAAGCCGCACAATCGCGTCTATAAACACCATGGCTGCCAATTCGCCACCACTTAAAACAAAATCGCCTAACGACCATTCTTCATCGACATGGTGCGTGAGGATGCGCTCATCCATTCCCTCATAGCGCCCGGCTAAAAAAAGCAAAGGCTGCTCATGTTGGGCCACTTCATTTAAATCCGCTTGTTTCACGGATTTTCCCTGCGGGCTTAAATAAATGGTTCTGCATGCGGGGGGCATATGCGCCTGAGCATGCACGATGGCGGCGTGAACGGGTTCATACATCATCACCATCCCCGGCCCACCGCCATAAGGCCTATCATCCACCTGCCGATGCGCGTTATGTGACCAGTCTCGCGGGTTCCAGCAGTCAATCTGTGCCAGCCCCTGCTCGATGGCACGTCCGGTAATTCCATGTCGCAAGCAGGCAAACATGTCCGGCATAATGGTGATCACACCTAAATGCAACATCGTTTAAAAATCCGAGTCCCAGTCAACGGTGATGACGCGTTGGTTTGCATCAATTTGGATGACCACGTCGCCCGGAAGGTACGGTACAAGGTGTCTTCGCTCCCCTTGTACAACGAGGACGTCATTGGAGCCTGTTGCCATCACCTCAGTGACTTCGCCCAAGATCTCTCCTGGGTGATTCACGACTTGCATACCAACCAACTCATGCCAATAATATTCATCTGGCTTTAACGTTTGAAGTTGATCACGTTGAATGGCAATCTCAAGATTGGTCAGTACCGCGACTTGATCACGGTCATGGTAGCCTTCGATTTCTGCCAAAATGGATTTATTATTCACTTTGGTCCGCAAATCGTTTAATGGCACCCACTGATTATTCTGAGACACGTGCCAGCGTGCATAGTCTAAAATATTTTCACGTGGCTCGGTAAAAGAAATAATGGTGATCATGCCTTTGACCCCGTGGGGGCGACCAAAGCGACCGATCACTAACCAATCTGTTGCATCGTTCATGTTAAGCAGCAACGGCTAACTTGCTATATTCTTTATTTAAAGAAGCCACGCGGTCTGTTAATTGCGCGCCAAGACCTTGCCAAGCGGTTAACTTGTTGACATCCAAGTGCAGACGAACTTCTTGGCCGCGTGCTACAGGATTGAAGTAACCAATGCTTTCAATGTAGCCTGTGTCACGACTTTTGCGACTGTCGGTCACAACGATATGGTAAAAAGGACGCTTTTTTGCGCCTGCTCGAGCTAAACGTATAACGACCATTATAACCTCTATATGATTACGTAAAAATGCCGTGTATTGTACGAAAATTAACTTCACATGGGAAGTGCTTCCGTCAATTTAATTAAAATTACCTGGAAACATCCCTTTCATTCCCGGCATACCGCCTATTCCGCGCATCATTTTTTGCATGCCGCCGGGTTTGGTCATCTTTTGCATCATCTTTTCCATTTGATTAAACTGCTTGAGTAAGCGATTCACGTCTTGTATTTGAGTCCCTGATCCTAAAGCAATGCGTTTTTTTCGTGAACCAATGATGAGTTTAGGGATGCGGCGTTCTTTGGGGGTCATGGAGTTAATGATAGCCACGGTTTGCGAGACTGTTTTGTCATTAATGTGGCTTGCCGCTTGTTGAGACAGTTGTCCCATGCCGGGTAATTTACTCATCATGCCCGTAATGCCGCCCATGTTATTCATTTGCAGCAGTTGTTGTCTAAAATCATCCAAATCAAATCCGTTGCCTTTTTTGATTTTTTTAGCCAGTTTTTCACTCGCGGCCTTGTCTGTCTTTCTTTCGACTTCTTCTATAAGACTAAGAATATCCCCCATACCTAAGATGCGTGAGGCCACCCGCTCCGGGTGAAAGGGTTCTAACGCCACTATTTTTTCACCCGTACCTAAGAATTTAATCGGTTGACCGGTGATGTGTCTGACCGACAGCGCCGCTCCTCCGCGTGCATCACCATCTGTTTTCGTTAAAATAATACCGGTTAGCGGGAGCGCGTCATGGAATGCTTTTGCTGTATTTGCGGCATCCTGCCCCGTCATGCTGTCTACGACAAAGAGTGTTTCTGAGGGGGTTGTGGCGTGGTGTAACGCTTTGATTTCGGCCATCATGTCGGCATCAATGTGCAATCGACCCGCGGTATCGATGATGAGGATGTCCATGAATTGTTTTTTAGCGTGGTCGAGTGCTTGCTTGACAATGGTCAGCGGTTTTTCGTTCGCTTCTGATGGAAAAAATGCGACATCTACTTCAGCGGCTAGCAAACGCAACTGTTGAATGGCGGCGGGGCGGTATACGTCCGCGCTGACCAACATGACTTTTTTCTTTTCCGTTTCTTTTAAATAGAGAGCGAGCTTCGCGGCACTGGTGGTTTTACCAGAGCCTTGTAAACCGGCCATTAAAAAAACAGCGGGGGGTTGCGTTTTAAAATCCAGTTCGCTACGGGCATCTCCCATGATATGAACCAGTTCATCATGGACTATTTTAATCAGTGCCTGATCGGGATTCAGGCTCTTCGCGACGTCTTGGCCGAGTGCTTTTTGTTTGATTTGTTCAATAAATTCTTTGACCACAGGCAGCGCCACATCCGCCTCAAGGAGCGACAGGCGCACTTCTCGCAACGCTTGCTGAATGTTTTCTTCGGTCAGGCGAGCTTTCCCACTGATGGTTTTAAAGGTTTGGGCCAAGCGGTCGGTTAAATTTTCAAACATAATATTATCCTAAAAGGGTGATAACACACGATGCTGTAGATGATATCATATATACTCTTTATCTTGGATCTTCATCACTTTTTAAGGACCCTTGTGCATCCGTCGATTTCTTTTCTTTTGTTGCTGGTGTTGTTTTTAGTGATCCTGTCAGGATTTTTTTCCGCCTCAGAAATCGGGATGATGTCATTGAATCGATATCGATTGCGTCATTTGGTGAAAAAAAATAATAAACAAGCCATTCGAGTGAATGGCTTATTAGCACGCCCCGATCGGTTACTGAGTGTTGTTTTGATTGGTAACACCTTGGCAAACATCATTGCGTCGATGGCCGGGACGCTGATTGGGCAGCGCCTGTATGGAGAAATGGGTGTCTTCATCGCGACCTCGTTGTTGACGCTGATTATTCTGGTTTTTTCAGAAATGACCCCGAAAACACTGGCCGCATTGTACCCTCAGCAGGTCGCTTTTGCGTGTTCATTACCACTAAAAATACTGCAACTCATTTTTGCGCCACTGGTGCATTTAATCAGTGGTATCGCCAATGGTCTTTTGAAATGTTGTGGTCTTTCGATTGATAGTGCAAAGCGCGAAGTACTGACGGGTGAAGAGCTGCGTTCAGTCGTACACGAAGCAGGCGGCTTGTTGCCTGTTGAGCACCGGAGCATGCTCATTAGCTTGCTTGATCTCGAGCAAGCTCGCGTAGAAGACATCATGGTGCCCAAGGCCGACATCATTGGCCTTGATTTAGACTTGCCGTGGAATAAAATACTCGAGCAATTGGAGACCACGCAACACACGCGCTTGCCTATTTACAGAACGAGCATTGATCATGTCATTGGCATGATTCACTTGCGTCAGGTATCGAACTTATTGCTCGATAACAGATTGGACATGGAGAGTTTACTCGAAATAGCAGAATCCCCTTATTTTATTCCTGAAGCTACCCCGTTAAACGTTCAAATACTAAATTTTCAGAAAATGAAACGCCGGATTTGTTTTGTTGTGAATGAATATGGCGACATGCAAGGTCTGGTGACGATGGAAGATATCTTAGAAGAAATTGTTGGCGAATTCACGACTGATATTGCCGCCTTGAGTAAAGACATTGCCCTACAAGACGATGGCGCAGTCATTCTGGATGCCAGCATTACATTGCGAAATTTAAATCGATTATTGAGTTGGCATTTGCCTTCATTAGGTCCTCGCACACTCAGTGGGTTGATTATTGAATATTTAGGGTATATCCCTCCAGCAGATTGCTGTATTCAAATCGAACAATATCAAATGGAGGTGTTAAAAGTAGGAGACAATATCATTAAGAGTGTTCGTGTGATTCCGGTGGTGAAAAAACGGCGCACATAGTGGTTTTGCGGCTTACTGTGAAATGGAGCGGGTGTGTTTTGTTCTGCTCTGTTGGGTGACGTCGCTGCATGGGTTGTAACGGGCTGATATCCATCAGCATTTGATTTGAAACGAAAACAAAGGTTGGTTTATGAATAAAATAAGATTGTGCGTTTCGTTTATGGCAATGTTTCTGACTCAGCAAGCGTGTTTTTCAGCTCAATTATGTGCGGTGATGAGCCCGGACGATCGCTGGGATGGGGGGGTGTTTTCAGTCATTACCGAGATGGGCCAGACCATTGCTAGCACCGGTGTGGTTCGTATGGGAGAACAAGCCTGCACGCGAATGTTTGCGGCAGGGACGTACTTGGTTCGATTTTCAGGGATAAAGGTCGGTGAGCAATCGGTTATTATGGATGGCATTTATGGCTGTTTAACACAAGCGTATGTTTTTGATGACGCGAGTGTGCTCACGGTTGTTTTTGACCATGGTCGTCCGCCTTTTAACGGAAATTATTTTTGCGGTCCAGTTTAATTTTTGGATTTTGGATAAGCGACATGCAAAAGCACGCATGTCGCTTATCCAAATCATTAAGAGCTTGAGTTAGGATCGAGGCTAAATTTTTTTTTGTAAAATATTTCCAATTGATTGAGCATTTGTAAAGCGGGAGATGAGTGCGCCAGGCCTCCATTTAGTCTGTCGTCCCAGGCTCCATCACTTAATCGCTGAATCACGGGGATGTATCCAAGGTCATCGGGGTACATCGCCAGGACCCAGTCGTCTTCAATGATGCCATATAGTTTCATTGCATCGAGCGATGGAAGTTTGCTTTGACGAAGGTGTAATTGACCGCTTGTTTGACTAACCATAAAAAATTTTTTTGCAGACAATCGCGCGGTTTCTTGAGATAAAAATTGATTAGGCAGCATCCCACTTTCCATGATAAAAGCACGCTCGGGAAGTGATGTATGCTTGGATTGAATGGTGCTCAGTAGAGAAATGCCATCTCTTTTTGTGCTATCGGGTCGATGTAATAAATCTTCGATGGTCGGAGTAATGTCAATCAAAGCCACGCGTGTTTTTATGACGTGGGGCACCGTGACCAGTAAACCCTGTTGATATAGCTTAAAAGCCAGCAAGCAGTGATATTGCTCTGCACTGAGTAAATCAGAGCCGTGTCCTGCACTCCGATCAAGCGAGGTTGATGTTTTGCGTTTTAAATAATCAGAAAATACGCCAGGCCCTTTTCCCTGGTAGGTGCGCGATTCTGTTTGTCTCGAACCCTGTGTGTAGAATGTTTCACCATGGTCGCTGAGCAGCACGATTAAACTGTTTTGCAAGTAGCCGTGTTTTTTTAGCGCTTGCATCAAATGCGCGACTTGTTGATCAGCCTGTTCGAGGGCCTCCGAGAACAGCTGACCGCGTTCGGTCACGCTGAACGTATCCTTCACAAGAGCGGGTCTGGATGCAGCATAGGCGTAGGGCCAGTGTGGCAGGGTAAAGTGGACCGCAAGAAACAAGGGGGTGGTTTTCACGTGAGAGGCCAAAGTGTGTTGCAGTGCCCTATCAAACGTCTGCGGGTAATAGGAGAAGTGGCTGGCTCGATTCATGTGATTATATGGAAATAATACGCTTGAGATCGGGGTGTTAATCAGAAGGTTACTCAGTGGAAAATCATTGAACGAGCCCAGTATCACGTCATTGACCCCTAATTTCGGACCGATAATTTCTTGAAAACCAAAGGATTGGTCAATGGTATTGAAACGTCGATCATCGGTGGCGAAAATGGTTTGATAGCCAGCCTGTTTCAAGTCCCATGCAATACTTTTCGACGATTTGGTCTGCCCTGGTGGCATTAAATTATAATGTGCCTGGTGATGCTGTGGATAGAGTCCCGTCAAAATGCTAGACCATGCTGGGAACGTGCGGGCAAGAGGGCTTATGGCCTCTTTAAAAAGGACACTGTCTTTGATGAAGTCGAGCATGTGGGGCGTGCGTTGCGGGCTCATTGCCGTGAGCGCCAATGAATCGACCCCAATCATAATGATATGGGGTCGATTTGAGGGTTGAACCGGGTGGGTTGGTTTTATGTTGGTGTAAACGAACATGCACGAGATGATTAAAATGCTCAACGCCATTGTTTTTAAGTGTGATTGAGCAAACAAAAAAAACGCATTGATAGCGAGTAGACCGAGCGGAGTGGCCGAGATGATAGCCCCCGTTAAGAGGATCGGCGGGGGAACCTCTGATAAAAACAAACGCCCAAATGCACTTAATGGAAAAAAATAAGCGTTGATGAAAAGGAGTGAGAGCACACAAAGAGCCCAAATGATGATTTTCAACCGTTCAGTGGAACGTTGTTCATGGTTGCCCCCAACGCTACGTCTACACCTTGCTATATATGGGAATGAGTCCTGCGTGATGCCCCAAAAAAGCATGGTTTGGATGCCAGATAATAAAATATAAAGCCCTAAATGAACGCACAATGTCAATGTTAGCTCAAGATAGACGGGGCTGGGAAGGCGGATGGTGTGAATAAAGCTGCCGCCTCGAGAAAAAATATAAGCCAATTGCATGCAAAAAAATACGCAATTGTAGAGTGAAAATTGGGTGAAAGCGCGAAAATATGGAGAAGTGCGGCTCATCATACCGGGGTCTCCGTTGCGATTAAATCGTATGCCTGAGTGGCGCGGTTGGGCATTTTTCTATCAAGAGACAGCTCCGCGATTACGCAATGCATGCCCGATGGTGTTCGCGTCCAAAAATTCCAGTTCGCCTCCAGCGGGGATCCCGTGTGCCAACTGACTGATGTGAGCGGTCGATGAGCTGAGTAACGACTGAATAAAACAGACCGTTGTTTGTCCTTCTATTGTCGGACTGAGTGCGAGAATCACTTCTTTTATTTCTTCATCATGGACCAATTGCTGCAATCGAGGCAAGCCAATGTGCTCAGGGCCTATTCCATCTAGCGGAGAAATCTTGCCCATGAGAACATAGTAGCAGCCTGGGTAGGCGCTGCTGTGCTCAATGGCGGCGACGTCGGCGGGGGTTTCAACCACGCAAAGCAAGCTTCGGTCGCGGTTCATGTTGTTACAAATCGCACAAAGATCGGTTGAAGTGTAGTTGTTGCAGCGTTGACAGTGGCGAATATGACGCATGGCTTCATCTAAGCAGGATGCTAAATGAAGGCCACGTTGACGCGGTTTTTTCAGCAGTTGAAACGCCATGCGTTGGGCCGATTTGGGCCCAACGCCAGGCAGGCAACGCAGTGCGTCGATCAGTCGAGACAATGCATCCATAGCGTATTATTCTTTGTCTTCTTTTTGCATGAAATCAGTCGGTATATTCAAGCCTGCAGTCAATTGACTGATTTTGTCTTTAGATGCTTTTTCAACTTGACGTACTGCATCATTGATGGCTGCGGCAACCAAATCTTCCAGCATTTCAGGTTCTTCATCGAGTAATGCACGGCTGATTTTCACTTTAGTGACATCATGACGTCCGTTCATGTCAATTTCAATCATTCCACCACCCGATTTACCTTTAACGATGAGCTGAGTCAGTTGTTCTTGCGCTTCTTGCATGCGTTGTTGCATTTTTTGCGCTTCTTTCATCAGATTACCAAGATTTTGATTCATGTCCATGAGTGCCTCACACAGTGATGGTTACGTGTTATCTGGTCATGAGTAACCAGAGCCTGAATTGATTATAGGCCATCTTTCAGCAATCCAATAGAATTTTTTATCAGTTCGCCTGAAAATTCTTGTTGTAGTTGTTGAAAAAATGGATCGTTCTGCAAAGCTGATGCGGCGTCCTGGTCTTGCTTTTTCTGAATCATTTGCTTTTGTTGCATGGGAGAAGACGATACCGGCTGCTCGCTGTTTAAGGACAGTTTGATTGTTTCAGAATAATACTGACTCAACCCTTGTTCTATCCGAGTGACTATGGTGGGCGTAAAAAGGGATTGATGGCCTTTTG
>JAOAUO010000085.1 GCA_030157565.1 Legionellaceae bacterium | reverse complement strand
GCTCCCCTTCTCTTTCACCTGATGACGATTCATCCATTGGGTTCGCAAGTGAAGGAGGCAAATCTATTTCTATATGGCCACATATAGATATAAAAACAGACCGGACCCCTCGCCTCCAATAAGAGTTAAGCAAGGATCGAAATACCCTTGTTCGCGACCAAATTTAACAGCTTTAAAGAAGTTCCACGTGGGTGCTTATCCCCCTGCTCCCATTGCTTAATAGTGGATGACGATGTATTTAAATATGTGGCAAACACAGCCTGGCTAACATGTTCTTTTAATCGAATCATTTTAATTTCATACGCTGAAAATTTTTTAATGGGCGTCAAACACAAGGCATCAAATTCATGCATGGTTGTTGCATCAACAATTCCGGCATCATAAAGCCCTTTAGCAGATTCATGCACCACATCTAAAATTGATTTATTCATTTCATCCAACCTTAATTAACTTTCTTTCATGAATCGCTTTATTTAACTCGACTTCAGTTAAATGCAAATAAATTTTCGCTAATTTCTTTAATGCCTTCAGTTCTTTATCGTCAATATTATCCAGTTTACTTTTAGCAAAGCCATAGATAAAAAACGCCTTCTCATTTACAAGAAAAGCAAGGACTGTGCGAACACCTGCGCTTTTCCCTTTATTTCCAATTGCAATACGCTTCTTATAAACGCAACCACCCAAATTGGCGTCGTACGCCCCGCTGTTCATCTCATTGATAGCTGAAATTAGCATTTCATCAGAGATGCCATGCTTTGTTGACCAATCGCTAAACGTCGCACCCTTGTAAATAATCATGAATACAACCCTTTAAGTAAATTATATCACTAAGTGGTATACATTCAAGTTTATTTATCAGTTCAGGTCCAAAGACTAAGGAGGCAAATCTGTTTCTATATGACCACATATACATCTACAAACAGACTTGCCCCCCCTCGCCTTAATTATTTCGACCACCTTTTAATTATTTATGGCTTTCCATATAACACAAAGCCGCATCTGTTAAAAACGCAGAACGATTTTTAACAGGATGACTTTTACCATATAGATCAATTAAATTCAGTATACGTTCAGGGAGCGTGATATTAACCCGCTTGGCTTTACCTGATATTTGGCTAAGATCAATATCAACAAAAGCCCATATCCCACTCTGGAAATCCTGGTGATGAATCCAGTTATCAATTGCAGATCCAACAGGCAATGTTTCATTATCGATTAACAGCCCTTCCAGATGACATTCAATGGATTCAATAGCATTATTTAATGCTTCATCATAACTGCTACCAGCAGAATAACAGCCGGGGATATCAGGAACCATAACACCAAAGTCACTGTCCTGATCTTTATGTATAACGACGGGATAGCGCATGTTATGTTCTCCTGTCTATTTCAGCTTGTTTGAAAATACTCATCACAGTTTTTAAAGGTAAATCTTTTTTTGAATGAGGAATGGTGACGCGCCCTTTTTTTGTAGGGTGTTTAAACTGGCAATGGCTACCTTTCTGGTGACATTTCACCCAACCATCTCGCTCTATTATTTTTATTATTTCAGCGCTTTTCATTCAAAATGATACATCTAGTGTGTATAACCAAGTATACGCATTATGTGTATTATTTTCAAGTTTTAGCATCGGTCTTAACAAACCACCGCCGGAAGTCCAACCTTTTTTCCTATTTTTTGCGACAGAACCTACCTGACTACATATTACACATGTGTCTCAAACGCGTAAAAATGAATGCCAACTCATCCATCGTGAGTTGTGCCAGTCTTGGCTCAATAAGGCGCCTGACAGAGATAGAACGGCAATGCTCCACTAATGCAAAACTTTCCTTGTGCAAATTATCTCGTGGTGGTAATTGAACATGCAGATGAGAGCATCCTTCATAAAATTGACTGCTCAACGGGCAAATAAATACATTGATAGGTTGTATGTCTAAAATAAACTGCCCCATTAAAACGACCACAGGTCTGATTTTCCCAACTTCGGCATGCTTTGAAGGATCCAGGCGTGCCAAATAAACCCCTCCTTGTGTTAATGGGATTACTTTTTCCACCAAGAATCTCCTTCATCTATCAGCGGTGCATCCAATCTCTCCATGTCATCTGTTTCTACCAAATAATCATGC
>JAOAUO010000084.1 GCA_030157565.1 Legionellaceae bacterium | reverse complement strand
CACAATAACTTCCTTATTCTAATTAAATCAAACGATCCAAATGCCTCAAATATAATTAAGGCAGGATTAATTGTACATGAAGCATAAATGAGAAACCAGTATATTATGTAAATTTTTTGTAACTATTCACCACAATTCGCCCTACATCGACGTTAAAGTGGCGCTGCATGAGTTTTATCATGCAGCTTGTTTAAATATCGACTAAGAGGCCATGAGCAATTGGTTCACTCGGTTCACAAAGTCAGCCGGATTATCCAATTGGCCCCCTTCCGCAAGCACCGCTTGTTCAAACAATACAACAACCCAAGCGGCGAACTGTTCATCGTCTGCCGTTGCATGCAACCGTTTAATCAGCGCATGTTCTGGATTGATTTCAAAGATGGGTTTGCTGCCTGGCAATGATTGACCTGCTGATTGTAAAATGCGTTGCATTTCAAATCCCATGTCTTGCTCATCCGCTACAATGCAAGCCGGTGAATTGGTTAAGCGATGCGTAACCTGAACGTCTTTCACACGATCACCCAATACCCCTTTGATCTGTTCTAACATGGGTGCTAAGGATTTTTCTTGTTCTTTTACTTCACTGTCATCCGTGCCTAAATCAACCTTCCCTTTGCTGATGGATTGCAATTTCTTGCCTTCAAATTCATTTAAGTGGCTCGTTAACCACTCATCGATTCGATCGCTTAACAACAACACTTCGATGCCTTTTTTATTGAAAATTTCAAGGTGAGGACTGTGTTTTGCTGCATTGAAGGTGGACGCTGTAATGTAGTAAATTTTATCTTGTCCCTCTTTCATTCGCGACACATAATCACTCAATGAAATCGTTTGTTTTTCTGACGTGCTGGTGGTGGTCACAAAACGCAGTAACTTGGAAATCACATCCCGATTGGCAAAATCTTCAACCATGCCTTCTTTTAAAACCAAACCAAATTCATCCCAAAAACGCTGATACACATCCCCATCTTGCGTGGTCATTTTTTCAAGCATACCCAAGACGCGTTTCGTGCACGCCGTGCGAATGGAATCCACTTGTTTGTTGTCTTGTAATATTTCACGTGAAATATTCAGTGGCAAATCACTGGCATCCACCACGCCTTTAATAAAGCGCAAATAACGCGGTAAAAACTGTGCGGCGTCATCCATGATGAATACGCGTTTCACATACAATTTCAACCCATGTTTCACTTCTTGTTGCCATAAGTCATAGGGTGCATGGCTTGGAATGTAAAGCAAGCTAATGTAATTGTGTTTTCCTTCGACATGGTTATGCGACCACATCAACGGCTCTTGATAATCATGAGAAATATGTTTATACAAATCTTTGTATTCGTCATCTGAAACGTCTGCTTTTTGCATCGTCCAGAGTGCCGTGGCTTTATTGACGGTTTCAAAAACAGGCTCTTCTTTTTTATCTTCATCTTCAGCTGTTTTTTTCATGACGATGGGCCAGGAGATGTGATCTGAATATTTCGTGATAAGGCTTCTTAAACGCCAATCACTCAAAAATTCCTCTTCGCCTTCTTTTAAGTGCAGCGTAATTTGCGAGCCGCGGTCTGCTTTTTTGATTTGGCCTATCGTAAATTCACCTTCACCGGCCGATTCCCAAATGATGCCCTCTTCAGGACTTAAACCTGCACGCCGACTTTTAACCGTGACTTTATCGGCCACAATAAATGCTGAATAAAATCCCACGCCAAACTGGCCAATCAATTGCGAGTCTTTGGCACTCTCACCGGATAAGTGGCTTAAAAATTCTTTGGTGCCTGATTTTGCAATCGTACCTAAATTCTCAACGGCTTCATCCCAACTCAATCCAACGCCATTATCAGAAATGGTTAACGTTTTTAATTTTTCATTGAATTCAATGGTAATGCGCAAATCAGGGTTGCCTTCATACAGTGCGCCATTCGCCAAGGCCAAGAAACGCAATTTATCCAATGCATCGGACGCGTTCGAGACCAATTCACGCAAGAAAATTTCTTTATTGCTATACAACGAATGCACAACCAGATGCAGCATCTGTTTGACTTCTGTTTGAAAACCCAATGTCTGTTGTTTGCTTGGCATAAATCAATCTCCTGAATAAAAAAAATAATCGTCTGAGCGCTATCATTGATATGGGGATGCTGAATGTTTTTTCAAGGGGGGGGGGAGGAGAAAATACTATCTTGCTGGTGAGTCTGGACGCTCAAATCCTGCATTCAATACAGGGAGCACACTGAAGATGGATGCGCTCGCTATATTCAGACGGGATGACATGCTATTTTTGCATGCCATCTCATCATCAATCTTAATCTTAATCTTAATCTTAATCTTAATCTTAATCACTATAATACATTTCAAATTCAAGTGGATGCACCAAGCTTCGTACCTTTGCAATATCCGCTTTACGCAACGAGACACAGCTCTGAATGAAATCTTTACTGAACACATCGCCCTGCAACAGGAAGTCATGGTCGCGTTCCAATGACTCAACCGCTTGATCCAATGAGTCGGCAACCGTGGCCACATCCACCAATTCCTCAGGCGGTAAATCATATAAATCTTTATCAATGGGTTGACCGGGATGAATTTTATTTTGAATCCCGTCCAATCCTGCCATCATCATGGCTGAAAACGCCAAGTAAGGATTGGCTGTTGCATCCGGGAAACGCACTTCAATACGGCGTCCGCGGGGATTATTCACATGCGGGATACGAATAGCGGCTGAACGATTGCGCGCAGAATAGGCCAGCAACACCGGCGCTTCAAACCCTGGCACAAGGCGTTTGTAACTATTAATGCCCGGATTGGTAAACGCATTTAATGCACGTGCATGCTTGATAATGCCGCCAATATAATAAAGCGCCATTTCAGATAAACCGGCATATTGTTCGCCTGCAAATAAATTAACGCCATCTTTAGCCAATGACTGATGGCAATGCATGCCGCTGCCATTATCCCCCACCAAAGGCTTCGGCATAAAGGTGGCGGTCTTGCCATAGTTATGTGCTACGTTACGCACCACATATTTTATAATCTGCAGCTCATCGGCTTTATGCGTTAAGCTATTATAACGCGTAGCCACTTCACACTGGTTGGCTGTGGCCACTTCATGATGATGTGCTTCAACCATAATGCCGAGCGATTCCAATGTTAAACAAATAGCCGAACGAATATCTTGTGATGAATCAATCGGAGGCAAAGGGAAGTAACCGCCTTGAATGGCCGGACGATGCCCTGTGTTGCCACCGTCCATCACTTTTCCGGAATTCCATTGCGCCTCTTCGGAATCAATGGCATAAAAAGCCCCACTCATATGAGTGTTCCAACGCACATCATCAAAAATAAAAAATTCAGGTTCAGGTCCGAAAAAAACTTGATCGGCAATGCCTGTGGATTTCAAGTAATGTTCTGCACGCAGCGCCAAAGAACGTGGATCACGTTCATACCCTAACATGGTTTGTGGATCAACCACGTTGCAACGGATAAACAAGGTGCTGTCTTGATAAAATGGATCGGGTAAAACACAGTTCAAATCAGGCAGCAATGCCAAATCAGACTGATGGATTTTTTGCCAGCCTTTAAACGATGACCCATCGATCATTTTGCCATTTTCAATGAAATCATCATCGACCGCTGAAACAGGGATAGTAATGTGCTGCTCTTTTCCACGTGTATCGGTGAAGCGTAAATCAATGAATTTAGCGTCATGTTCTTTAATTGCTGCAAATAATGCGTTTTTACTCATTACTGTCTCCGGAAGGACTTACTCAGTGAATGCTTGTTTTTAATGTTCACATTATCCCAGAGATCACGTAATCCGTCGAGTGAATTAAACGCCCATCCTCAGGGCTACCAAGAGATGAAGTCAATAAGGACTTATCTTCGGTGGCTAGTTTTTGAACGGTGGAAAGATCTCGGTGTTTGAGGGCATGGAACAAAGCGATTCTTTGTGTCTCTTTCATACCCATTTATCCTTACAGCGACAGATCCGTTTTTTTTGGTCTACCGGAATTGCGCATGCGGTGTAGGGGGGGCCTTGGCCCAGCCTCTCTATCAAAAGCAAGGGAATTCCGGAAGGGCATTGTTTTTCATCTTAGCCGATTGCAGCCTCAAAATCGATAATGCTGTTGCTTTTCAAAAAGGCATCTCAAAAAATAGCCCAGGATCGAGTCCGAAATCACTTTCGTCCAAACGCCAATACGCTACGGCGCTACAAAATCGAACGTAACCGTGGTGGGACTAATGGAATGAGGGGTTGTAACGTTCATTCCAGTCTTGCTGAATGAGTTGTCTTGCGTATGGAAAAACGATAATTTATTTTGTTTGTTTATCTCTCTTGCGCAAACAGCTAACGGAATCTCCATGCTCACTTGCTTCATATTCAAGATATGTTGACCATACAGCATTGTTTTACTGACGGTGGTCTCAAATGCCACCTCATTGTCATCTTGAAACAATTTATTCAGTGTAAGGCCTTCAAATCCAGGCACGTTTTTAAAAGCCGCCTTGATTTCTGGTAACTGCAGAACACGTATATATTCATCCAGGGTATGGCCACCAGAATGATAAATCATATAAGAAATATAAGTTTTAAAATAGAGCTTTAATTGCGCTTCATTTTCATGATAAACAAAGTCACCCGTAGACATTAGTTTCGCCATCACTTTCAATTGGACGAGCATGGTGCCAGAAATTGAATTAGAGAACGGTGAGACGAGTGATTTAAATCCTTGCTCAGGTTGTTTTGCACCCGGAACAAAGGTTGATCGATCGGCCGGTCTTACATAGCGTGCGGGTTGTTTAGATAATAATGCATCGTCCAACGGCAACGCCATATACGAACGCATGATACCCAATGTTTGTGATCGAACGTCTTGGTCTGGGCGGTATTTTCTACCACGATCTATAGTATTATAATGCCCGTCATCGGGGTGGTATATATCGAGGGGAAGGAGGTGGCTTACCATCATGTTTAAATACCACGAAGCGTACGATATATTCGCTAAAAAAAACAGTTTCTTTTTTCGTTTGGTTAATACCAAATCTGCGTCGTTCTCAACCATGTTTTTAGGTTTAAGGGTTTGATAACTATCTGGGCATTTCAATATCCGAAGGCCCTCCGTATTTTCCATACGGATATGGTAGAACGCATCATATTCGGATTCGGGAGAGCGCTGAAATTGTTTGTATTTTATCCAAAGCCCGTTTGCCTTGATTAGATTAAGAACCTCCAGATAATAGTAATGTAATAGATCATAATCGAGCGCATTCAACGACTCAGCTAATGTTTCATGGCATAAGTGGCTTTCAAAATAACGGCGAACGGGATCATTATTAATACCATCTCTGGCTGTTATATGCTTGTAGTCCCTGACTAAATCATCATCCAGTAACTGACTCAGTATCAATACATCATCCAGCGTTTGGATACCTGATAAATAAAGCGACTTGATTATTGGGTAGATCTCGGTATTTTGGTATTTTTGGGCCAGCAACGTCAATGACTGAAAAACAGTAATGTTCATGTAATTTCTCCAACAAATGACGATTCAACACACTCAGACGAAAATATACCTTAGTGTACTCCAAATGATCATAAATTTCAAGGTCGTTACAGTTGATCTAACATGCGGTTCTGTCATACTTGAGATGGATTCCCGACCTTTAAACATTAAACAACACCAGGACATCATGGGCGCATACCAATACCAAGCGCTAAAGAAATCAGGTAGCACATTGAAAGGCGTCATTGAGGCCGACTCTGAACGGCATGCCCGACAATTATTGCGTGAACAAGGCGTTATTCCGCTCCAAATTCAAACGTTAAAAAAACGCGCGCTGACCCAACACCGTGATGCGCTGTCTGCGCCCGACTTGTCATTGCTGACTCGCCAATTGGCAACATTGCTCGCGGCCGGCATTCCTCTGGAGGAATCCCTCCGGGGCGTAGGTGAACAAGCTGAAAAAACAAGCGTTCGCCAACTCATTATCGGCGTGCGATCTAAAGTCACGGAAGGTTATTCGCTGGCTCAATCCATGGGTGATTATCCACGCGCATTTCCTAAATTGTATCGCGCAACGGTCGCCGCTGGTGAGCAAACCGGTCGACTGGACGCTGTGTTGGACAAATTGGCAGACTACACCGAAAATCAACAACGTACTCGTCAGAAAATTCAACAGGCGTTGATTTACCCCTCGCTCATGATCGTGGTATCCGCGGCCATCATCGGTTTTTTATTGGCTTTTGTAGTGCCCAAAATCATCGAAGTATTTACCAGCAGCGGCCAATCGTTACCGAGCATGACGCGTGTGCTGATTCAAATCAGCGCCTTCATCAAATCATATGGTCTCTATCTGTTCATCGTCCTCGTAGGCTGTTTCTTAGGCTTTAAGCAAGCACTGAACCATGCACGTGTTAAACGAACATGGCACCAATGCCTACTCAAGCTCCCCATCGCACGTTATTTGATTACATCCGTGAATGGCGCGCGCTATATCCACACATTTGGCATTTTATTTGCAGCGGGCGTCAACGTGCTCGATACCATGCAGGTCTCGGCCAGCCTCATCAGCAATGTCGTGATGCAAAAAGCCTTTGATATGGCCGCCATTCGAGTGAGAGAGGGTACGGCCATCAATCTGGCCTTAAAGGAGACCCGCTACTTAAGCCCCATGACCATGCATTTAATTGCCAGCGGTGAAAAAAGTGGTCAGTTAGCCGCCATGATGGACCGTGCCGCTCTTCAAATGGACCGCGAAGTCCAACGGATGATTGATACCGCATTGACGCTGCTTGAACCCGTGGTCATACTGCTCATGGGAGCGGTGGTATTATTTATTGTATTGGCGACTTTGCTGCCTATTTTTTCGATGGAACAATTGGTGTCGTGAATGATTGGGCATCACAAATGATGAGAGGAGTAAATGGATTATGCGTAAACAACAGGGCTTTTCGCTCATTGAGATCATGGTTGTCGTGGTTATTCTGGGGATTTTAGCCGCCCTCGTGGTGCCTAAAATCATCAACCGACCGGATGAGGCACGCGTGGTCAAGGCCAAACAAGATATATTATCCATTCAAAGTGCTTTGGATTTATATAAACTCGACAATGGCGTTTATCCCACAACCGATCAAGGATTACTGGCGTTAGTGGAAAAGCCATCTAGCAATCCGGTGCCTAACAATTGGCAATCGTATCTTAAGTCATTACCCAAAGATCCTTGGGGCCGTGATTATTTATACCTAAACCCAGGCCAACACGGTGAAATAGACATCTTCACCTACGGCGCGGATGGCCAACCCGGTGGTACAAAATTCAATGCTGACATTGGCAATTGGGATACGGACAAGGGATCGCTAAATGAATGAGAAACGCAATGCGATGATCAACGTTAAATCCGACCCCGACGTCCAGCGGGACGTCGGCAATCGTTATTTAAAGCTGAAATGGCGTTACTGAAGTGAAACGGTTGGTCTGTCGTGGTTTTTCTCTGATTGAAATATTGGTGGTGTTATTCATTATGGGCATCACCTTCACCTTTGCATTGATCTCATTTGGTGATTTTGGCGAAAAGCGAAAAATCATTGTAGCAGCGGAGCAATTCTCTCAATACATCCAGCTCATTCAACAATATGCCATATTAGAAACCAGCGCGCTGCGCATTCAAATCAAACCCGACGGGTATCAAGTCTTGCGTTTTCAGCCGCCCAATACTTGGTCGCCCATTGCATCCTCCCCTCTTTTTCGGCGCCAATATTTTCCCAAAGGACTCGTGATCAATCACACAGAGCACCTGCTCACGATTGACGTGGATGCATCCGGTGACATGACTCCATTCACGCTCACGTTGGGCTCCTCCCAACAAGCCACGATGATAACCATCATTGGAGAACACAATGGAGCCATTATTTTGCAACGCGAACAATCACCATGAAAAAAAAAACCGGCTTCACACTCATAGAAGTCTTGCTCGCATTGGCCGTTATTGCGATTGCATTAACCGCACTCATCAAATCAACCGCTCAAACGGTCGTTGGGACCGCGCGCCTAAAAGACAAGTCCATCAGCCATTGGGTCGCCATGCAAGGAGCCACAATGGTCCAGTTAGGTTTATTAAAAATCCCCTCAAACCAACCCATCACCCAAGTGACCCATATGCTTGGACAACGTTGGTATTGGCGTGCTTCGCTGCAGACGACCGCCATTAAACACTTACAGAAAATCACCATCACGGTCAGCAAGCACTCGTCCGGCCCTTTCAGTGATCCGTTGATTGCGTTTAGGTCTACACGATGAGGCGCTTGCGAGGGTTTACATTGATTGAAATCCTCATTGCATTGGCCGTTTTTGCAATTTTGGCGACCCTCACCTCATCCGCCATCTACCATGCGTTTAACACGCGAGCGCGTGTCACGCGCCAAGCAGACCGGCTCAGTGCATTGCAATTGGCCATTGTTATTCTGAACCGAGATACACAACAAATGGTGAACCGATCGGTTCGTAGAAGCGCACTTCACCTCGTCCCTGCCTTCATTGGAAAACCACACCACCTTGAATTCACACGGGGTGGTCATGCCAATCCGAAGGGACAGGAGGCGCGTAGCAACTTAACACGGGTGGCCTTTTTGTGTGGGAAATCCCAACTGATTCGACGCCGCTGGGATACGTTGGATGGCCCTAGGCCTCATCCATACCAAGATAAGATTTTGCTGGATGGCTTAACAACATGTCAATTTGCTTATTTAGCACAAAATCTAGAGGTCTACCCTGATTGGACAGAACACGCTCTACAACCAGAGCAAGATGAGCCCACCCGGCCGTTGGCTGTACAATTATCAGCTAATGTGGCTGGCTGGGGAACCATGAGTCTACTGTTCAAATTAGATGGAGGTATTGATGGGACGTAAACGCACCCGTTGCCTCTCCTCGAATAAATCCAGCCGTGGAAGCGCTCTGATTACAGCATTATTCATCATGGCTATCGTCGCCATCGCGGCAACCGCCATGAGCAAACGATTGCAATTGGATATTTACCGAACCAGCATGCTCTTGAACAGCGATCGGCTCTATTTAGCCGCTCATTCAGTGGTGAGCTGGTCTGATAATGAATTAAGTACGAAGAAAAAACTGCAATGGATTGCGCAGGACAACCTGGGCACGGTCGCTTATTTTCCTGAACGGCTAAAGCATATCTATCCCGGCGTGGTGGTCAAAGGCCAATTGATTGACATGCAAGCCCGATTCAACCTAAACAACTTAACCGATAAAGCCTCCGTCGCCTTTTTTGACACCCTCCTCACGCATGTTGCAAAACAAACCGAGAAGAACCTACGACGCGAAATCGTAGAGGCCACCACCGCTTGGATTCGTCTCTATAATCCCGATCGTGAACAAGATACTTATCTCGATGATTACTTAAAAAAAACGCCACCCTATTATCCAGCCTATCAACCCATGGCCGATGTGTCTGAATTACGCCTGGTTCAAGGGGTAAATGCCAAAGTATATCAAACCCTACTTCCGTACATCACCGCCCTACCTGAATCCACGGCAATCAACATCAATACAGCGCCACTCACGGTTTTGATGTGTTTAGGTCATGGATTAAATGCATCCCAAGCCCATGAATTACTCAGTGCGCGTGGAAAAAAAGGCGTGCTGAATCTCGCTGAAATCAGCCCTTTATTAAAAAAACTCGATATACCAAACCAGCAGGTGATCCTCGAAAGCCAATATTTTTTAAGCCAGGCCACCAGCACCATCGACAACAAAAACCTCACGGTATACACGTTAATGAAGCGTCAAAAGGACAAAAAAGGGGCGGTGCGAGTCATGATTTTGGATGAATGGATGAATTTTTGAAGGAAATGACATGCGTATTTTTGCGTGTCGTTTTGCCCAAGATCCAAATTCACGTGAATCAAGTCGGTCAGAATCCTCTGGGCACAAGAACCCTTGCGTGAGACAAGCATTTCAATGGCCTGGCCAGCGCTAAAAAACTGGTGTAACATCCTATCCATGCTCCACCAATGAAGTCACCATGCGCCCATATCTAACACTGGCCACTTTAGCAAGCACACTGATGCTTTCAGCGTGTGTAAATAAAGGTACAAATCCTGATGACCCTTACGAGTCATTTAATCGGCGTATTTATCGATTCAATGCGGTCGTAGATAAAACTGTATTAAAACCAACGGCTAAAGTGTATACGGCCGTCATCCCGCCTAAAATACGCGCGGGCATCAACAATGTGTATGACAATATCAATATGCTGCCAACGGTTGCCAATGATTTATTACAAGCAGAGTGGAATCTCGCTATTAAAGACACTTGGCGCTTTATCATGAATTCAACCATCGGCATTGCAGGTATATTTGATCCCGCAAGCACCGCTCATTTGCCACCACATAGCAATGATTTAGGCCTGACATTTGCAAAATGGGGCGATAAAAAATCACCTTATTTGGTGATCCCGCTTCTTGGGCCCAGCACCTTCCGAGATGGCATGGGCATGATGTTTAATTATGCATTGTTTACACCCTACCCCTATATTAAATCGGACGCGTTGCTGTATGGCATACTGGGCTTTCGCTATGTGGACTTGCGTTCGCAAATGCTCGATACAGACCGGCTCATGGCCGATGCCATCGACAAATACGCCTTTATGCGAGATGCATACCTTCAGCACCGCCAATATTTAATCACGGGCGAACAACCAGAGACCGGCGAATTGTACGTGGACGAAGAGGCCTCAGAAGCCAACGACAAAGTACTGCCCGAAACCCCGGCTGATGGCAAGCCCTCTCCTTTTCCCATGACAACGGCCCAACATGCTACACATCGCACTGCATCAGCCTGAAATCCCCCCGAACACGGGGAATATTATCCGCTTATGCGCCAACAGCGGCGCACAGCTGCATTTAATTCATCCATTGGGATTTGCGCTGGATGACAAACGAATGCGCCGAGCAGGGCTTGATTACCATGAATGGGCCAGCATCATTCATTATGAAGATGATGAAGCATTCATGGAGAAAAATAAACATCGGCGGATATTCGCGTGTTCCACAAAAGCCACAGAGTATTACACGGATATCCAATACCAACCCGAGGATTTATTTTTGTTTGGTGCAGAGACACGTGGGCTGCCCCTCACGATCCGCGAACCCTTTCAAGCCATTCGCATCCCGATGCGCGAAACCAGTCGCAGCTTAAATCTATCGAACTCGGTTGCCATCATTCTATTTGAGGCTTGGCGACAGCTTGATTTTTATTGATACTCATGATCCCATTGATCCGTGCCACGCAACATTTCAAAAACAATCCGATCAACGACTGAGATACTTCTTTTCGCTGCACACAGACGGCGCTTTCAGCGTCAAAAGCTCTATCATCACGCTTTCATCGCCATTACCAAGCCACACCTGACCATCCTGTATGGTGAAATTAAGTTGCATTTTGCGCTGCGCC